>NZ_JBEYWC010000006.1:0-265532 GCF_040704505.1 Streptomyces sp. NPDC047002 | reverse complement strand
TTCTCGTCGGCCTCCGTCGCGCGCGGGTCGCCGATGTGCCAGCCGTGCAGCTCCTGGCCGCGCTTGCCCAGCGGATCCTCCCGGCTCTGCGCGGCCCCGGCGACGAAGCCGTCGAGGGAGATCGACATGTGGCAGGTGGTGTCGGACATCAGCATCTCTCCGAAAGCAGCGGTCTGGGCCGGTCGCGCGTCGCACCGCACGACACACGCACAGACTGGCAGAGCCCCCCGAACTCATCGCGCACCACCGCGAAGCCGCGATGCGGTGCGGATCTCCGGACCCCCGGAGCCCGGCGCCCCAAAACGCGCTTGCCCCGGCCGGGGGCGTGGCCGAACATCCCATGGCATGACCGACTCCGACGCACCACCCACCCACCGCCCCCTGGCCCTCGTCACCGGCGTCGGCCGGACCGCGGGCATCGGTGCGGGGGTCGCGTACCGGCTCGCCGAGTCCGGCTGGGACATCGCCTTCACCTACTGGACGCCGTACGACGCGCGGATGCCGTGGGGCGCCGAGTCCGGCGCCGCCGACGCGGTGTCCGAGGCCCTCGCGGAACGCGGCGCCGCACCGTACGCGCTGGCGGCGGACCTCTCCGAGCCGGACGCCCCCGCCCGGGTCTTCGACGCCGTCGAGGCCGCGCTCGGTGGGGTGACGGCGCTCGTGCTGTGCCACTGCGAGTCCGTGGACTCCGGGCTGCTGGACACGAGCGTGGAGAGTTTCGACCGGCACTTCGCCGTCAACACCCGGGCGAGCTGGCTGCTGATCCGGGAGTTCGGGCGCAGGTTCGCCGGGGACTTCGGCAGCGGCAGGATCGTCGCGCTCACCAGCGACCACACCGCGGGCAACCTGCCGTACGGCGCGAGCAAGGGCGCGCTCGACCGGATCACCCTGGCCGCCGCCCAGGAACTCGCCCACCTCGGTGTCACCGCCAACGCGGTCAACCCCGGCCCGGTGGACACCGGGTGGATGACGGAGCAGCTGCGCACCACGATCGCCGCCCACACCCCCCTGGCCCGCCTCGGCACCCCCGCGGACGCGGCCCGCCTGGTCGGCTTCCTCTGCTCCCCCGCCGGCCAGTGGGTCAACGGCCAGCTCCTCGTGAGCGACGGGGGCCTGGCGTAGGCGCGCTCAGGGACCGCGCCCGAGTTCGCGCACACCGGCGGCCACTACCTGGACGACTGCCGCGAGGCCCCCACCGTCCCCGACGACGCCGGACTCCTCGGCAACAGCCACGCCGTCAAGCGCTGGGCCACCGACCCGGCCGCCGCACACCGCCTCCGGACGCTCTCCGAGAGCCTCACCGGCCTGTCCTGACGGTGCCCCTCCGGCCGTAGGGCGAGGGCCTACAGTGCTTCCCACCGGGGCGCCCGCGCGGGAGCGCGGGCGGGCCCTTCGCCGCCGCGGCCCGGCGGCGGTCGGCAGCAACCACCCACCCCCATTGAGGAGTCGACCGATGACCAGGGTCCTGCAGGTCCTCTCGGCAGCACGCGTCTGGACGCTCAAGGACGGCACGGAGCACCCGACCGGGTTCTGGGCCGAGGAGTTCGTCGTGCCGTACACGCTGTTCACCGAGGCAGGCTGGGAGGTCACCGTCGCCACGCCCGGCGGCAGGGAACCGGTCCCTGACCGGCTCAGCCTCGGCGTCAGGGGCGGCGTGCTGCCCCACACCGCCAGGAAGCTCAGGGCCCAACTCGACCGTCTCGCACCGGTGCTCGCCCACCCCGCGGACCTCGCGGCCGTGGACCAGGCCGACTTCGACGTCGTCTTCTACACCGGCGGCCACGGCCCGATGGAGGACCTCGCCGTGGACGAGGTCTCCGGCGCGCTCCTCACCGCGCGGCTGGCCTCAGGACGGCCGCTCGCCCTGCTGTGCCACGCCCCCGCGGCCGCACTCGCCGCGCGGAACCCGGACGGCGGCTGGCCGTTCGCGGGGTACGCGATGACCGGGCTCTCCAACGCAGAGGAGCGGGTCAACCCGTTCTCCTGGAAGGCCGCGTGGCTGCTCGAAGACCGGCTGCGGGAAGGCGGCGCCGACTACACGGCCGGGCTGCCCCTCAGGTCCAAGGTGGTCGTGGACCGCAACCTCTACACCGGGCAGAACCCGGCCTCCTCGACCGCGCTCGCCCGGCGCATCATCGCCGACGTCACCGGTACGGGGGCGGCGGGCCGGTGACGTGAGTCGGAGATTCGTCGGCGGTGGGCGCCCGGCCCCCACCGCGCGGTCCTGGCGCGCGCGGCCCGCGCCCCCCCTCGCCCGCGCCTCCTCGCGCGGCCCGCGCCCGCCTCGCGCGGCGCCCGCCTCGCGCGGCGCCCGCCTCGCGCGGCGCCCGTGAACTTTCGCGGTCCCTCCCGCATCACACCAAGAAGTCGCGGAAACAGCCGCATGAACCTTCGACGAGGGGCGAGACGCATGACCATGACGAAGAAGACCCGGACCAGGACCGCACTGCTCGCCGCCACCGCCGTCGCGGGCGTGCTCTCGCTCACGGCCTGCGGCGGCGGCAGCGAGAAGACCGCGTCCACGAGCCCCGCCTCCGACACCGCCGCGGCCCCCGCGCAGACCGGGGCCACGGGCAACGGCTCGTCGGGCGGCGGCACTTCGGACGGCAGCGCCACAGGAAACGGCACCGCGGGCGGCGTCTCCACCGGCGGCAAGAACGGCGGCACCGGGCTGACCACCAAGGACAGCGCGAGCGGCGGGCGCGAGGTCCGCTCCGACTGCACGACCAGCGACTTCACCGGAGTCAAACTCGTCGCCAAGGGCCAGGAGATGAACTCCCGCTACTACGACCTCCAGCTCACCGGCAACAAGGCCACCTGCCGCACAGCGGGCTTCCCCGGCTTCTCCCTGCTCGACGCGCAGGGCCACCAGATCGGCGAGCCCGCCACCCACTCCAAGGACGGCACGGACCAGGCCGTCACGCTCAAGCCCGGCCAGGTGCTGCACGCCCAGGTGAAGACCCCCGACTCCGGTGTCACCGACGGCAAGTGCGACGCGAAGGCCGCGAAGATCAAGGTCTACCCGCCGGACAACACCGCAGCGCTCACCTCCACCGCCACGGCCGGCATCCGCGTCTGCGGCAGCGACCTCCAGATCGCCACCGTCTCCACCACCGCGCCCTGACCGGCGCGGCCCCCGCGCGGCCCCCGCCGGAATGAACTGCGGAGGTCGGGACTTCGTACTACCTGTGGTGGCCCCGGCGCGAAGCCGGGCCCGGAGCAGGGTACGGAGAGCGAGGGCGCGTGGGCCGGAAGAAGATCGTGATCGTGTGTGCACACTTCCACAGCGACCGCGTCGAAGAGGTGGACCGCAACTGGCTCCAGCCCTCCGCCGGCGTCCAGATCGCGTCGCAGATCGACCGGAGCGCGTACGACGTCACCCTGCACCACGAGATGTGGCACGGCCCCTACGGCACCGACGTGCCGGACGCCGACCTCGTCTTCCTCAACGGGCTCCAGAAGGACTTCGACCGGCAGCGCCAACTCTCCTACCTCTTCCGGCGCAAGGGCGCCCTGGTGGTGGCGGGCGGCAGCATCTGCACGCTGTTCCCCGCCTTCGCCGCACGGTTCTTCGACGCGGTCTGCTCCGGCGGCGTGGACAGCGTCCGGCAGGTGCTCGCCGACTTCGAGAAGGGCAGCCTGCGCCAGATCTACGTGTCGCCGCAGACCCGCATCTCCGACTACCCCATCGACTACGGGGTGCTCGGGGAGAACGGGATCGGCGGGCCCGTGCACCTCGTGGAGGCCTCCCGCGGCTGCAACTTCAGCTGCGACTTCTGCGCCGTGCCCGCGGAGAAGGCGCGGCACTCCGCGTTCGGCACCGACCGGGTCATGGCGATGATCGACGACGCGATCGCCGCGAGCCCCCGCTGGTCGCTCAAGCGCCGCTTCCCCATGGTCGCGTTCATCGACAACAACTTCTCCGACGACCGCGCGTACACCAGGGAGCTCCTCACCCGGCTGCGCCGCCACCGCAGGCTGCGGGTGTGGGGCGCGCTCGTCACGCAGGAGGTGCTCCAGGACCGCGGGCTCGTCGCCGACATGGCGAAGTCGGGCTGCCGCGTGCTGTTCACCGGCATCGAGTCCCTCGACCCGAAGTTCCTCAGCGCGCACAACAAGCGGCAGAACATGAAGGGTTCGGGCTCGCTGCTCGACGACATCGCCTTCGCACGGCGCCGCGGCATCGCCGTCGTCTACGCGTACCTCCTCGACGCGCGGATGTCGACGGTGGAGGAGATGGCGCAGGAGGTGCGGGCGCTCGCGTCGATCGACGCGCTCATCTTCCCGACGTTCATCTCGTTCGTCTCGCCGCTCGCCGGGACCCGGCTGTTCTGGGAGAGCGCGGAACGCGGCGAGCTGCGGCCGGGCCTCAGGCTGCGCGACCTCGACGGCATGTCCGTCGCCTACCGTGAATGCCGAAGCTCCGACGAGGAGTTGACGCGCTTCGCGCACACGCTGTTCAAACGCACCGCCGACCTCGTGCCCGCGCGCCGCCTCACCGCCAAGTCCCTCAGGGCCCTGCTCGCGCCCGGCGGCGGCCGCCCCTTCCCCCGCCTCGTCGCCTTCGGCGCCAACCGCCGCGTCCTGCGGCTGACGCGCCGCACCCCCGACACCGTGCCGCGCACCTACCTCGGCGGTACGGAGGTCCTGGACCCGCAGTACGCGTCCTGCCCGCAGGACATCTCCGCCGAGGACCGCGAGCGCTACTTCGAGCCCGTCACCGTCACGGACGCCGACGGCAACCTCGCGCCCTGGCTCGAACCGTACCGGCCGCGCCCCCGCAGGAGCCGGGCGCTGCCCGTCACCACCGCCCGTCAGGAGCCCCGCCCGTGAGCGAGCATCCCGCGGGCGGGCACCCCGCGGACGCGGACACCGGAAACGCGGACACCGGAAAGGCCGACACCGGGAACGCGGACACCGCCGGGGCGGCGCGGCGCCAGGGCCGGGCCGTGCCCGTGCCGGTGACGCGGGCTCGGCGGGCCCGGGTCACGGCGCGGCGCCGGGCCCGCTCCCTCGCTTTCCTGGTGCGCACGCTCCGCGACCGCGACCGGCCCGCCCTCGCCCACCTCGTGGTCACCCGCCGCTGCAACCTCGCCTGCACCTACTGCAACGAGTACGACCACACCTCGCGGCCCGTACCGGCGGACCGCCTCACGGACCGCGTCGACGAGCTCGGCCGCCTCGGCACCATGGCCGTCGCCCTGTCCGGCGGCGAGCCCCTGCTGCACCCCCGGCTCGCGCACGTCGTCGCACGGATCGCGGACCGGGGCATGATGGCGGGCCTCATCACCAACGGCTACCTGCTCTCGCCGCGGCGCATCGCCGCGCTCAACGCCGCCCGCCTCGACTTCCTCCAGATCAGCATCGACAACACCACGCCCGACGCGGTCTCCGCCAAGAGCCTCGACGTGCTCGACCGGCGGCTGCGCTGGCTCGCCGAGTACGCCGAGTTCGACGTCACCGTCAACTCCGTGATCGGCGGCGGCGTCCAGCGGGCCACCGACGCCCTCGCCGTCACCGAACGCGCGGAGGAACTCGGCTTCTCCACCACCCTCGGCGTGATCCACGGCCCCCAGGGCACCCTGCTGCCGCTGACCCCCGAGGAGCGCGACGTGTACACGCGGATCGCGCACCGCGGCGGCCGCCTCCTGCCGTTCCTGCGGAACGTCTACACCGGCGTGGGCCGCTTCCAGGACAACCTCGCGGCCGGCCGCCCCAACACCTGGCAGTGCCGCGCGGGCGCCCGCTACCTGTACGTGGACGAGACGGGCGCCGTCCACCGCTGCTCCCAGACCCGCACGGGCCCCGGCACGCCCCTCGCGCAGTACACGGTGCACCACATCCGCGAGGAGTTCACGACGCCCAAGGCGTGCGCCCCCTTCTGCACCGTGGGTTGCGTCCACCGCGTCGCCCGCCTCGACTCCTGGCGCAGCGCCTGATGCCCGGCGTCGCCGAGGTGCTGGCCCGGCGGCTGCGCGACGGCGGCGGCCCGGGGCGGCGCAGCGACCCGTACCGGCTCGCCCTCGCCGTCGAGGGCGGCACCAGCAGGGGAGCCGTCGCCACCGGCATGCTGCTCGCCCTCGACGAACTCGGCGCGGTCGGCGCCTTCGACGCGGTCTACGGCGCCTCCGTCGGCGCGCTCGGCGCCGCCTGGCTCCTGGCGGGCCGCATCGCCGAGGGGGCGCGCACCTGGTGGGACCCGGTCGCCATGGGCCGCGTCATGAACCCGCGCAACCTGCTGCGCGGGCGCCGCTTCATCGACCTCGACCCGCTCGTCGGCGAGGGGTCGCCGCTCACCGCCGACGCGCTGTGGCGCGTGCTCGCGCACGGCGTCGCGTTCCACCCGCTGGCCACGGACGCCGCCACCGGCCGCGCCACCGACCTCGCCCCGTACGTACGCGACGTCCCCACGCTGCGCACCGCGCTGCGCGCCTCCACCGCGGTGCCGCTGCTCGCCGGCGGACCCGTGCGCCTCGCGGGCCGCCGCTACATCGACGCGGGCATGGCCGAGCCGCTGCCGTACAGGACCGCGCTCGCCCAGGGCGCGAGCCATGTCCTGCTGCTGCGCACCCGGCCCGCCACCGACCTGCCCGCGCCGCCGCCGCTCGTGCAGCGGCTCCTCGTGCCGTGGGTGCTGCGCCGCGGCGCGGCGGGCACCCTGCCCGCCTGGTACGCGCAGCACGCGCGCAGGATCGCCGAGGAGGCTGACCTCGCAGCGCACCCGCGGGTCCTCAGCGTCCGGCCCGCGGCCGACGCCCCGGCCGTCGGCATCATGGAGCGCGACCCGCGGCGGCTGCGTGAGGCCGTGGACACCGGCCGCGCCGCGCTCCTCACCCTGCACGCCGCCGTGTCGGGCCGCGAGCACGGCGGGGCCGCCGAGGCCCGCGTGCCGTGACCGCGGCGGGGCCTGTCGCGCCCGCATGCCGTGGCCGCGGCGGCGCAACAGGCCGCGGTGCGCCGTGAACACGGTGGCGCCGGGCCCGTGTTGACACCGTGCGCGCCCCGCCCCGAAGGTGATCCGCGACACGTCACGCCGCGCCGACCCCCGAGAGGGCCCCCATGGACGACCGCAGCCCCGCCGACCGCTATCTCACCGCCGCAGTCGCCCTGCTGGAGCGCGTGCGCGACGAGGAGGCCGCGGCCGTCGCCGCCGCGGGGAGCGCGATCGCCGACACCGTCGCCGCGGGCGGCCGCCTCTTCGCCTTCGGCGCCGGCCACTCCTCGCTGCCCGCACAGGACACCGTCTACCGGGCGGGCGGGCTCGCCGTGATGAACCTGCTGACCGTGCCCGGCATGACCGGCGTCGACGTGCGCCCCGCCACCCTCGGCTCGGCGCTCGAACGCGTCGAGGGGCTCGCGGCCACCGTCCTCGACGCCTCACCGGCCGCCGCGGGCGACCTCCTCTTCGTCATCTCGCTCTCCGGCCGCAACACCCTCCCGGTGGAGCTGGCCGGGCACGCACGCGCCCTCGGACTCACCGTGATCGGCGTGACGTCCGTCGCCTACGCGGCCGAGACCACCCCGCGCAACGCCTCGGGCACCTTCCTCAAGGACCACTGCGACATCGTCCTCGACAACAAGATCGCCGTGGGCGACGCCGAGTTGACCGCCGACGGCGTCGCCGCGCCCTTCGCCCCCGCGTCCACCGTGGTCACCAGCGCCCTCATGCAGGCGGTCATGGCGACGGCGGCGACCGCGCTCGCCGACCGCGGCGTCGAGCCGCCGCTGCTGCGCTCGGGCAACGTCGACGGCGGCACCGAGTGGAACGCCCGCGTCATCGAGGAGAACGCGGGACGCATCTTCTGGCACTGAGCCCCCGCCTCGTTCGCCCCCCCTGGCGCGCCCGGTGGCTCAGCGCGGCGTGCGCAGCGCAGCCGCCAGGTCGAGCGCCGCGGCGATCATGGCCGTCACGTCCTCCGCGTGCAGCGCGTCCGAACGCTCGAACGCGGACCTGCTGCCCGTGCGCAGGAACGTCACCACGCCGAGCGACCTGCCGCGGCTGCGCAGCACCGTGCACAGCGCGTGGGCGCTGTCGGAGGGCCACTGCCGGGCCGCTGCCCACGTCGGCGCGGCCGTCGACGGCCGGCCCTCGCCCGCGCCCTGGTGGGCCGCCGCCGACGGGTGCCGCGCCTGGGACTCCCGTACGGCGCTGTCCTGCGCCGCCTGCCCGGCCGCCGGCGCGCTCGACCTGACCGAGCCTGCGCGCTCCATGGCGCGCAGCGCGGGATGGCCGTCGAGGTAGCGCACCGGGATGCCGCCGCCCGACGCCCGCGCCACCGGGCCCGACGCCCCGCTCGGCGTCGCCGCCGCGCGCACCAGCCGCACCGGGGCGTCAGGGCCCGCCGGGTCGGGCGCGGGGGCGCCGGGACGCGCCGCAGGCTCGGCCACCAGGTCGATCAGCGCGTGGTCGGCGAAGCCCGCGAGCGCGAAGTCCAGATAGGTGGTGGCCGCCTCCACCGGGTCCTCGCACTCGGCCGCGGCGCGGGCCGCCCGGTGCAGCTGGTTGGAGCGGAACCGCAGCCTGTCCGCTTCGAGCGCCGCCAGCTTGGTGTCCGTGACATCCGTGAACAGCCAGCCCACGCCGAGCGGCACGGGCTCCTCGGCGAGCGGCGACGCCAGCCGCAGGAACCCGCTGCGCCAGCAGCGGCGCCGCTCGCCCTCCGGGGTGCGGACCGTGACCCACAGGTCGGCAAGCCCGGTCGGGGCGCCCTCGGCGAGCACGTGGTGCAGGGCGCCCTCCAGCTCCTCCACGCCCTGCACGACCAGTTCGCCCAGCGGCCGCCCGAGCACCGTCGTACGGCCTGAGCCGAGCGCGCGGGCCGCGTGCCCGTTGACCACGGTGGGCCGCAGGTCCACGTCGACCAGCACGACCCCCCAGGACGCCTCCGTGAACAGCGCCTCGCTCAGCGCGATGGAGCGCTCCAGGTCGATCTGCGCGTGCACCTCGCTGAACGCGCAGTACACCCCTGCGGGCTTGCCGTCGGCGCCGCGCACGCCCGCCGACTGCGTGCGCACGAGCACCCGGCCGCCGTCCTTGCGCAGCAGCGCGAACTCGTGGACCTGGCGGCCCTCGCCGTCCATGGTCGCCATCAGCCGGGCCAGCACGTCGTCGGCGTCGGCCGAGCGGGCGGCCCAGCCCGCGAACCCGTGCCGCCCCACGGCCTCGGCGGCGCTCCAGCCGAGTATCCGCTCGGCCTCGCGGTTCCAGTGGGTGATCACCCCGCCCGCGTCGAAGGCGCACAGGGCCGCGTCCATGCCGTCGAGCAGGGCCGCGAGCAGGTCCGAGCCGGGCTCGCCGGGGCCCGCGGCATCGGTGGTCTCACTCCGGGAAGCACTCATCCTGGCCACCCCCATGCGGGACGTCTGCGCCTGTCCCGCACACGTCCGATCACTGCGATCATTCCACTGAACGTGACGTGACACACACCTGGTTCGGGAAAATCGTATCGCGCCCGGCGCCCGGACCGCGCTGGCCAGGCCGAAGGCCGGCCGCCCCGGCGCGGGCACCGCACGAGGCGGTCCGCGGCTGCCGTGGCCGGCCCCCGCGGCCCCCTGTGGATTTCCGCGAAATTCGCTTGTCGCGGCCGCACGGCTTTTCCTACCCTTGCAGTACACGAGAAGGGAGGTGGTTCGGCAGATGTATGACAACCGGACGCGTGAGGTGACTGCGGGCTAGCGGCCCGTTCGTCGCACTCTGTGCGGTGCCGGCTCCGCCGGCCAATCCCAAGCAGTCACCGACCCGCGGGCTCGCCGGTACGTCCGGCCGGCTTCCTCCCCGGAGGAGACCGAGCCCGCGGGTTTCTGCGTGCCACGGCCTGCGTTTCCGCGTTCCGCGGGCTGCGTTTCCGCGTTCCGCCGCTCACGGCCGGTGGCGGCCCCCGCTCAGGACAGCACCTCGACGTACCCGTCCGTCCCGTGGACGCGGACGCGCTGCCCGTCGCGGATCAGCCGGGTGGCGCCCGCCACGCCCACGACCGCGGGCAGCCCGTACTCCCGCGCGATCACCGCACCGTGCGTCATCCGGCCGCCCACCTCCGTCACCAGGCCGGCGACCCCCACGAACAGCGGCGACCAGCTGGGGTCGGTGAAGGCCGTGACGAGGATGTCGCCCGCCGCAAGCTCGGCGCGCGCCGGATCCGCGACGACGCGCGCCCTGCCCTCGACGGTGCCCGCCGAGACCGGTACACCGGGCAGCGCACCGGCCGGGACGTCGTCGCGCCGGTACGCGCCGTGGAGCGCGTCGCCCTCCGAGGTGAGCACCCGGGGCGGGGTGAGCGCCTGCCAGGCGCGGAACTCGGCCGCGCGCCGCGCGATCAGCGCGCCGTCCACCCGCCGGGTGCGCACAGCGTCGCGGAACTCCTCGAACGTGAGGTGGAAGACGTCCTCGGCGTCGCGGACCACCCCCGCTCCGACGAGCCGCCGGGCCTCCGCGAGGAGGGCGCGCCTGTAGACGAAGGAGCGGCTGACGATGGCGTACTTCGGGTACTCGCGGTAGCCGGTGAAGGCGCGCACCCGGTCGATCATCCGCCGGGTACGCGCCGCCTTCTCCTCCCCTTCCGGCAGGGCCCGCAGGCGCGCCAGCACGTCCTCCTCCTTCTGCCGCGCCCTGCGCCTGCCGTCCTCGAAGCGCCGTGCCGCCTCGCCGGGGCCGAAGTTCCTGACGTTGTCGAGGAGCGCGGGCACGAGCGCCGCCGGGCGCTCCCGCCACCTGGGCCTCGTGATGTCGATCTCCCCGGCGCAGCGCATGCCGTACCGGCCGAGGTACGCGTCGAAGGCCGCGCGCACCCCGGCACCGCCGGGCAGCCCGGCGAGCCCGTCGAGGAAGCCGTCGTCCCCCGCGCGCTCCAGGTACGCCACCACCTCCGGGTGCGGGCGGACCGCGTCGGCGACGTCGAGCAGCGCGAGCCCCATCTCTGCGGTGACGTTGCCCGGCGCGGAGAGCATGAGCGTGTCGGCCGCGTTCTTCTCGCCGAGCCACGCGTGGAGCCGGTCGTTCAGCCACCAGGTGGCGTCCATGCCCGCCATGAGCGCCCGGTGGGCGAGCGGGTCGCCGAGCAGCCGCCGGTGCTCGGCGAACGCCCCGAGCAGGAAGTCGAACAGCGCGGGCCCCGACACCCCCGCGATCTCCCGCTCCAGCGCGGCGAGCGACGCCTCGCCGCGCCCGACCAGCTCGGCGACGACGGCGGGATCGGGCGCCTCCGTGTCCGCGGCGTCCGGCTCCGCCGCTTCCGTCTTCGCCGCTTCCTGGGCGTGCGCGCCGCCCGGTGCCGCGTCCGGGGCCTGCGGCACGAATCCCTCGCGGTCGAGCACGGTCTCCAGCGCGTCCCTGACCAGCGGGTCGCCCCTGCCCATCACGTCGAGGAGCGCGGCGCGGCCCGCCGGCGCCGCGAGGCGCGCGGTGACGTCGACGAACAGCCGCCCGCCCGCCGCGTGCATCGGCACCATCGCCGTGAGCTGCCACAGGGAGAGCCCCAGGGCTTTCATCGGGTCGGTCATCATCTGCGCGTGGCCGACGGAGACGTACACGCGGTTCCCGCCGTCCGCCGCGCCGGGGCCGGGGCCGGGGCCGGAGCCGGGGACAGGGACAGGGACAGGGAACAGCGTCGTGATCGGCCGGCTCTGGACGATCAGGAAGCCGTCGTCGGCGAGGCACCACTCGATGTCCTGCGGGCACCCGAGGCGCGCCTCGATCCGCCGCCCGAGGTCCACGAGCCGCACGGCCTCGGCGTCCGTCAGCGCGGGCCGCTCCCGCAGCTCCGCCTCGACGGCCGCCGCCCGCACGGCGCCGCCCTGCACGGCCCGTACGGCGCGCTCCTTGACGGCGACCGACCTGGCGACGACCCCGCCGCCGCGCACCGTGAGGACGTCCGGGTCGACAAGACCGGAGACCAGGGCCTCGCCGAGCCCGTGGACCGCCTCCACGACCGCGGTCCTGCGGTTGCCGGTGACCGGGTCGGCCGTGAACAGGACGCCGGACGCCCGCGGTTCGGCCATCCGCTGCACGACCACGGCCATCAGGACCGCGCGGTGGTCGATGCCGTGGTGCGCGCGGTAGGCGACGGCACGCTCGGTGAACAGCGAGGCCCAGCACCGCCCGATGTGCCGCAGGACCTCCGCCGCCCCCACGACGTTCAGATACGTGTCCTGCTGGCCGGCGAACGAGGCCGTCGGCAGGTCCTCGGCGGTCGCGCTCGACCGCACGGCGCAGGCCGTCCCCGCGCCGAGCCCGGCGAGCGCTTCGGTGACCGCCGCCGCGATGTCGCCGGGGACGGCGATCCCCTCGACGACCCCGCGGATCCGGGCGCTCAGCGCGCGGACCGCCTCCCTGTCGTCCGGTTCCGTTTCCGCCAGCAGGTCGAGCAGCCCGCCGAGCGACGGCGCCCGCGCCACGGCCCGCAGATAGGCGTCCGTCGTCACACAGAACCCGTCCGGCACACGGGTCCCCTCGATCCGCGACAGCGCGGCCAGCTGCGCGCCCTTGCCGCCGAGCACCGCGGTCCGCGCCTCCCCCGCGTCGCGCAGCCCCACCACGTACCGCTCCCCCACGACCGCACCCATGTGCACCTCGTCTCCCCCCGTTTCCCCAGGCAGTAGCGTCGGCCGCCGATTGTGCGCCACTCCTGGGGCCTTGCCGCAAGCCCCCCTGTGCGCTATACGTTGAGAGTGGCAGGGAGAGCGCGCTCCCTGCCTTTCGCATGTGGTGTGTTGTGGTGTGATGCGGTGCGGTCCTACGGGCAGAGGCGTTCGAGGCGCCAGGCCTCGCCCGCGCGCGTGTAGCGGAGGCGGTCGTGGAGGCGGTTCTCGTGGCCCTGCCAGAACTCGACGGTCTCCGGTGTCACGAGGAAGCCGCCCCACTGCGGCGGGACCGGCACCTGTTCGCCCTCCGGGTGGCGCGCGGCGAGCTCCTCGTACCGCCCGATCAGCTCCTCGCGTGAGGCGAGGGGCGCCGACTGCTCGCTCGCCCAGGCGCCGAGCTGCGAACCGTGCGGCCGGGTACGGAAGTACGCGGCGGTCTCGTCCCTGCCGACGCGGGCCGCGGTGCCGGTGACGACGACCTGCCGGGCGATCCGGTGCCAGGGGAACAGCAGCGACACGTACGGATTGGCGGCGATCTCGGTGCCCTTGCGCGACCCGTAGTTGGTGTAGAAGACGAAGCCGCGGTCGTCGTAGTGCTTCAGCAGGACCGTGCGGGACGAGGGCCTGCCGCGCGGGTCGGCGGTGGAGACCACCATGGCGTTGGGCTCGGGCAGCCCGCGCTCCGCCGCGGCCTTGAACCACCGGGCGAACTGGTCCATGGGCGTGGCGGCGACGTCGGACTCCAGCAGCGGCACGGACCTGTACTGCTCGCGCATGGCGGCGGGATCGGGACTCTCAGGGGTCACGGCCCCATCCTGCCGCAGCCACCGCCCCGCGGGGAGCCGGGCCGGGGACGCGGCCGGGCGGGGGCGGGAGGCGCGGGAGGCGCCGCCCGGCGGACGCGGGAGGCGCCGCCTAGCGGACCCAGGCCGGGTCGCGGTGTTCGAGGAACGCCGCGACGCCCTCCCGCGCCTCCGGGCGGGTGAAGTACGAGGCCGACCGCTGCACCAGATCCTCGGCGTGCCGGTCGAACGCTTCGAGCACGTCGGCCGTCAGCAGCTTCTTCGCCTCGGCGAGGCCGTGCGGCGAGGCCCTGCGCAACCCGTCGAGCAGGCCGCCGAGCACCTCGTCGACGTCGTCGGCGACCGCGGTGAGCAGCCCGGCCGCCCGGGCCGCCGACGCGTCGAACTCCTCGCCCGTCAGGTAGTAGCGCGACGCGGAGCGCGGGTCGAGGCGCGGCAGCACCGTCATCGAGATCACGGCGGGCGCCACCCCGATCCGCACCTCCGTGAAGGCGAAGTCCGAGGCGCGGTCGGCGACCGCCATGTCGCACGCGCCGACGAGCCCGATGCCGCCCGCCCTGACATGGCCCGCGACCCGCGCGACGACCGGCTTGGGCAGCTCGACGATCTGCCGCATCAGCGCGACGAACGTGTAGGGGTTCGCGGGTCTCTTGAGGTCGGCGCCCGCGCTGAACGTCGTGCCGGTGTGCGTCAGCACGACCGCCCGCACCCGCGGGTCCTGCGCGCAGCGGGCCAGCTCGTCGGCCAACTCACCCACCAGGCGCGCCGAGAGGGCGTTGCGGTTCTCGGGCGAGTCGAGGGTCAGCGTCGTGATCCCCCGCTCGTGCGCCGACCGTACGAGGCCGGCCCCCGAGCCCGCGGGTCCCGCGCCCGCACCCTGCACCGCCGCGTCTCCCGTCATGCGCGTCATCTCCTTCGTGCCGTGGGGCTTCGTGCCGTGGGCTTCCTGTCCTGGGACCGGACGGAGACGGTCAATGTATGCCCTGTGTCCCCTTGCCCCGCAGGGGTTGCGGCACGCGCCGTGTCCGCGCCGCACGGCCCACACGCCGTCCCCCGGTCGGGTGGCACCCCGGGTCGCGCGCGCCGCACGGGGTAGCCGTGGCGAGACGCGGCGAGCGCCACCACGGGCCCGCGGCGCCACCGACCATCACCGCGCGTGAGGAGACGGCAGTGCCGAACGGGGAACAGCCTCAAGGGGTACCTGAAGGCGTGAGGGAACGAGCCGGCGAGCGTGACCGGTCCGCGCGGGGCGGGCGCGGGCGGCCCTGGCACCGGCGCGCACCCGGCGCCGCCCTGGCGGCGGCGGCCGTGCTGCTGACCGCGGCGGGCTGCGGCGGTGGCGGCGGCACGGGCGGCAGCGGCGGCGCGAGCCCCGCGGCATCGGCAGCGCCGACCACCGTGACCACGAGCAGCGGCACGTACCAGGGCGTGCAGCGGGGCGGTGTACGGGAGTTCCTCGGGATCCGCTACGCGCAGGCCCCCACAGGCGCGCACCGCTGGACGCTCCCCCGCGCCGCCACCGCACCCCAGGGCGTGCGGCACGCCGACAAGCCGGGGCCGCGCTGCGCCCAGAGCGCCGCGGCGCCGGGCGCGAAGCCGACGCTCTCCGAGGACTGCCTCTTCCTGAACGTGACCGCGCCGCGCGACCTGCGCAAGGGCGAGAAGCTGCCGGTCATGGTCTGGTGGCACGGCGGCGGCTACACCAGCGGCGCCGGCTCCGACTACGACGCGCAACGCCTCGCCGACGACGGGCACGTGATGGTGGTGACCGCCAACTACCGCCTCGGCGTGTTCGGTTACCTCGGCCTGCCGGGCCTCGAAGGCTCCGGCGACTTCGGCCTCGCCGACCAGGTGCAGAGCCTGCGCTGGACGAAGGCGAACGCGGCGCGCTTCGGCGGCGACCCGGACAACGTCACCGTCTTCGGGCAGTCCGCGGGCGCCATGTCGGCCTGCGCACTCCTCACGTCGCCGAGCGCGCGCGGCCTTGTCGACAAGGCCGTCGTGATGTCCGGCTCGTGCGCCCTGACATGGCCCGCGGGCACCCTCTTCCCCGGCGCGCCCGCGCAGACCCCGTACACCCGGCTCGCCACCGGCCAGGCCGACGGCGCCGCCGCCGCCAAGCGCCTCGGCTGCACCGGCTCGGGCGCCCTCGACTGCCTGCGCCGACTGCCCGCCGCCACACTCGTGCCGCTCAACCAGGAGTTCTCCGACCACCTCGCCTACGGCACGCCGCTGCTGCCGAAGAGCCCCGCCGAGGCCGTGCGCGCCGGTGACGTCGCCAAGGTGCCGGTCGTCTCGGGCGGCACCCGCGACGAGGCGCGCTCCTTCATCGGCGGCGCGATGAAGGCCGCGCCGAAGGCCGTCACGGCGAAGACGTACCCCGCGCTGCTGCGCACCGCGTTCGGATCGCACGCGGCCGAGGTCCAACGGGCCTACCCGCTCTCACGGTTCGGCGGCTCTGCGGGCCTCGCCTGGTCGACGGTCTCGACGGACGCCGCCTGGTCGTGCCCCACCAGGAGCGCCAACGCCGAGCTGGCGAAGCACACCAGCGTCTACGCGTACGAGTTCGCCGACGAGCACGCCCCCGACGTCAACGGCGTCGGCGACCCCGGCTTCCCGCTGGGCGCGGCGCACGCCTCCGACCTGCCGTACCTCTTCGACCTCGGCGGCAAGAACCTGCTGCACAGCAGCGGCCAGCAGCAGCTCTCCGACAAGATGATCGCCTCTTGGGCGTCCTTCGCCCGCACCGGGAAGCCCGCGGCGCCCGACACCCCGTGGAGCGCCTCCCTCGCCGCGCAGGGCAAGGCGCTCGCCCTCGCGCCCGGCGGCATCGCCCCGGTGGACACCGGGTCGGAACACCACTGCGCGCTGTGGGCGGGCATCACCGGCTGACCCCGCACACCGGCTAGGGCGGGCCTGAGCCGTTCAGCCAGAGCGCGCCGTACACCGCGGATACCGCGGCCGCCGCCGCGCACACCGCGGCGGCGGTCCGCCGGTGCCTGGCCAGCGCGCCCGCGAGCGGCAGCAGGACCGTGAACGCGGGCATCAGCAAACGGGGCTTGGAGCCGAAGTACCCGGACGAGCCGAGCGCGAAGAGCAGCACGATGCCCGTGTACGTCTGCACGGCGGCCGGGTAGCGGGCGCGAAAGCCCAACCCGTAGGCGTACAGCAGCAGTCCGACGCCGGCCAGCAGGCCGACGCCCGCGAGGGCGCCGGGGCCGCGCAGCAGCGCGGCGGCGAAGCGGGCGAAGGCGAGGCCGCCGTCGAAGCCGTTGCCCCAGCCGCGCTGCACGGCGAGGTAGCCGAACACACTGCCCGTGCGGGCGCCGACCCACAGCACGTACGCGCAGGCGCCGAGCGGCGCGAGCACCACGCCGGTCAGGGCGTCGGCGCGTACCCCCGCGCGGCGCGCCGCCACGGCCGCGCCCGCCAGGACCGCGCAGGCGACGGCGAGGCCCGTGGGGCGGGTGAGCCCCGCGAGCGAGGCGAGCACCCCGGCGAGCAGCCACCGCTCGCGGAGCGTCGCGTACAGCGCCCAGGCGGCGAGCGCCGTGAACAGCGACTCCGTGTACGCCATCGACTGCACGATCCCCACCGGCAGCGCCGCCCACAGCACCACGCACAGGAGCGCGGGCCGCGCGCCCGCGAGCCGGTGCGCCGTGGCGTGGATCCCGGCGGCGGCCGCGACCGAGGCGACGGCGCTGACCGCGAGCCCCGCGTCCGCCGCGCTCAGCCCCGAGGCCCCGGCGACACCCCCTTCGAGCCAGGGGAACAGCGGGAAGAACGCCATGTCGGACAGGGCCCTGCCGTCGGGCGCGACCAGGGTGACGTCGTAGCCCTGCTCGACGACGCGCGTGTACCAGAGCGCGTCCCAGCGGGCGCCGAGCAGCGTGCGCGCGCTGCGGCCCTCCCCTGCCGACCAGGCGGCGAGGACCGCGAGGCCGAGGGCGCGCACGCCCGCGTAGCACAGCAGCGCGCCGAGCAGCCCCCGCGCGGGCCGCGGTCCCGCGGCGGCGCGCGGCAGGTCGCGCGGGAGGTAGGGGGCGCGGGCGGGCGCGAGGAGCGTGCCGGCCGCGCGGTGCACGGCGCCGCCGCGCCCGTACGCGCGCCCCGGCGGCCCGCCGTCCTGCCGCGCTCCGGCGTCCCCCGATGCGGCCCCGGGCAGCAGCGTCAACCGCTTCCCCTCTCCGTCTGCGCACCGCCGTCCACGGCGGCCGCGTCCCCGCGTCCCGCGGGGCGGCCGCCGGACGTTCCGGGGGTCACCCTAAGCGCCCGCCCGACCACGCAAGGAAAGGGCCCTGCCTCCGGGGACGCCCGGGCGGGGCCGCGGCCGTACGGGCCCTAGCCGCGGCCCAGCGTTCTGAACTGGGTCAGTACGGCGCCGACGCTCGCGCCGATGACCAGCGCGATCGCGACCGCGTCGAGCACCGTGACGGCCTGTCCGAGGATGAGGAACCCCGCCGTCGCCGCGATCGCCGGCTCCAGGCTCATCAGCACGGAGAACGTCGCCGCCGGCAGCCGCCGCAGCGCGAGCAGCTCGAACGTGTAGGGCAGCGCCGACGACAGCACGGCCACCCCGAACGCGAGGCCGACCGTCGAGGGCACCAGCAGCTTCGCGCCGCTCTCCGCGACGCCGAGCGGCAGCGCGAGGACCGCGCCGACCCCCATCGCCAGCGCGAGCCCGTCCGCCTGCGGGAAGCGGCGTCCTGTGCGCGCGCTGAAGAGGATGTACGTGGCCCACATCAGGGCGGCGCCGAGCCCGAAGGCGATGCCGACCGGGTCGAGCCCGCCGGCTCCCCCGCCGAGCAGCCCGCTCAGCAGGAAGACGCCCGCGAGGGCGCACGCCGCCCACAGCACGTTGATCAGCCTGCGGGACGCGATCACCGAGAGCGAGAGCGGGCCGAGGACCTCAAGGGTCACGCCTGCGCCGAGCGGGATGCGGTCGACCGCCTCGTAGAACAGGCTGTTCATCGCGGCCATCACCGCGCCGAAGACGAGGACCGTGCCCCAGTCGGCCCGCGAGTGGCCGCGCAGCGCGGGACGGCAGGCGACGAGCAGCACGACCGCGGCGAGCACCAGCCGCAGCGCGACGATGCCGAGCACCCCGGCGCGCGGCATCAGGGAGACCGCGACGGCCCCGCCGAACTGCACGGACACGCACCCCGAGAGCACCAGGCCGAGCGCGCCGAACGACCGCGGGGACGGCCCGCCGCCCGCGGGCCCCGGGGCGCCTGGCTCCCCCGGGGTGACGGCGGGGACCGCGGCCCCCGCCGTCACCGACGACGACGTCGCACCAGAACTCAAGGGGACCTCCCACCACGCGCAGTACAGCGGACTGGACAAGGAGTCCAAGGTACTGCGCGGCCGCGACCCGTCACACACCCGTGCGAACACCGCGGGAACACGCCTGTCGCCCCCGGCGCGGGGGCGCCCGCCCGCGTCTCACCGGACGGACACGGTTCCGCGGGATTTGCCCGAAGGGCTACGCTCCGACCGTGGCCGACATTCAGATTCCCGCTGACATCAAGCCCGCCGACGGCCGGTTCGGCTCGGGCCCCTCCAAGGTGCGGACGGAAGCGGTCGACGCGCTGGCCGCGACCGGCACGTCCCTCCTGGGCACGTCCCACCGCCAGGCCCCCGTCAAGAACCTCGTCGGCGCGGTGCGCGACGGCGTCAGGGAACTGTTCTCGCTGCCGGACGGTTACGAGGTGATCCTCGGCAACGGCGGCTCCACCGCCTTCTGGGACATCGCGACCCACGGGCTGATCGAGAACAAGTCCCAGCACCTGAGCTTCGGCGAGTTCTCCTCCAAGTTCGCCAAGGCGGCCAAGCTCGCGCCGTGGCTGGCCGAGCCCACCGTCATCTCCGCGGACCCGGGCTCGCACCCCGAGCCCAAGGGCGAACAGGGCGTGGACGTCTACGCGCTGACGCACAACGAGACCTCGACCGGTGTCGCGGCGCCGATCGCCCGGGTCGCGGGCGCAGACGACGGCGCGCTCGTGCTGGTCGACGCGACCTCCGCGGCCGCGGGCCTGCCGGTCGACATCGCCGAGACCGACGTCTACTACTTCGCGCCGCAGAAGGCGTTCGCGTCCGACGGCGGCCTGTGGATCGGGGTCTTCTCCCCCGCCGCCCTGGAGCGCGCCGCGCGCGTCCACGGATCGGGGCGCCACGTACCGGAGTTCTTCTCGCTGCCCACGGCGATCGACAACTCGCTGAAGAACCAGACGTACAACACCCCCGCGCTGACCACGCTGTTCCTGCTCAACGAGCAGCTGAAGTGGATCAACTCGCAGGGCGGGCTCGACTTCTCCACCGGCCGCTCGGCCGCCTCGGCGCGCGCGCTCTACGGCTGGGCCGAGGCGTCCAAGCACGCCACGCCCTTCGTCGCCGACCCCGCGAAGCGCTCCGCGGTCGTCGGCACGGTCGACTTCTCCGACGACATCGACGCCGCCGCCGTCGCGAAGGCGCTGCGGGCCAACGGCATCGTGGACACCGAGCCGTACCGCAAGCTGGGCCGCAACCAGCTGCGCGTGGCGATGTTCCCCGCGGTCGACCCGGCCGACGTGGAGGCCCTCACCGCCTGCGTCGACTACGTCATCGACCACCTCTGAGGCGCACGCCCGCGCTGCTCGGCGGTGCTCGGCCCGAAGGCCCCCTCTCCCGTGAGGGGGCCTTCGGCCTGCCTCACCGCGTACGGGCGAGGCCTGGCGCCACGCGGTCCGCCGGCGTCAGCCGTCTCAGCCGTCTCAGCCCGCGCGTCTCAGCCGTCTCAGCCCGCGGCGAGGAGCACGCCTCCGTCGGCGGCGAGCACGGCCCCGGTGACGGAGCGCTTCCCCAACAGGTACAGGTGCACCGCCGCGACCTCGTCCGCCTCTCCGATCGACCCGGCTGGGCGCGGTGGACTTCACCGCCCTGCCCCGCCCGTGACGCGGCGCCCCGGGCTCAGTGCCAGTTCCAGTCGATCAGGGTGCTCAGCGTCTCCGCGTGGAAGTCCGGGAAGTCCATGGGCACGATCCCGAGGTGCGTACGCTCCGACAGGCGCGCGGCGAGATAGCTCTGCACGCCCGGCATGATCGCGTCCGCGTTCGCCTTGGGCCAGCCGCCGCCCGCGTAGCTGGTGAAGTTGATGTACATCAGCGCCGAGTCCTGGTCGTCGGCAACGTTGTCGAACTGCTGCGTGACCTTCCCGGTCTTCTGCGACGGGCTGGAAAGACCCTGGTAGACGTCCTGGAGCGAGAACCACTGGTTGGACAGGAAGTCGTTGTCACCGCCCGGCCACTGGAGCACAGGCCAGTCGTTGTCGAACTGCGCGATCAACACGATCCGCCCGCGGGCCTCGCCCAGCGAGGGCACCCGGTCGGTGAGCAGGAACGTGGACCGCCACCCCTTGTCGTCCAGGTAGACGTCGAGGATGTCCTTGAAGCGCGAACCCACGTCGTTGCCGGTGCCGTTCTCCTTCTTCAGCCGCACCACGACCGTCTCGTCCGCGTGCTCCCGCAGGAAATCGCCGCACTGCGCCAGCACGTCGTCGAAGGTGATCCCCTGGTACCACCCGGAGTGGTACATCCCGAACGCGTCGTCAGGATGCCCTTCGAGCCCATTGGCCCGCAGGTCCAGGAACCGTACCCCGCGCTGGAGTTGCTCGGTGATCCCCCAGTTCTGCGTGTGCGACCACTCGGTCCCGTTCGCCGGGTCGGTGCAGCAGGAGTCATGAGTGCCGGGAAGGGTCATCCGCAGCAGCGAGAGCCCATCGGGCAACGCCCCCATCCAGTCGGCGGGCACCGCACTGCCGACCCCCGCGGCGGCGGCCCGCGCCACCCCGCCCCCACCCACGAGCACGCCGGCCGAGGCACCGGCGACAGAAGCAACAAACGATCGACGACTCAGCATCATGCCCCGCTACATGCCCCACCACCCCCTCCCCTCAACCACCCCCAGCCCAGAGGCCCTTGACGGCACCGCGGCATGCCGGACGCGTCGGTCAGAGGCTTCCGGCCACCGCGGCGCGCAACTCCCGTACCCCCGGGACAAGAGGGTGTCGCTCCGCCAGCTCGCGCACGACGGTGCGGATCGCGGGCCGGTCCCGCACCTCGCCAGGGCTGGCCCGGTGCGCATCGAGCAGGGCACGGGCAGCCTGCTCGGGCCGCTGCCACGCCCACCACGCCCGCGCCATGTCCGTCCCCAGCCGGGCCCTCCGCTCGGCGGTCGGAAAATGCTCCGGCCGCAGGGCCTTGCCCGCCTCCAGCGCGGCGCCGGCGTCGCCGAGCGCCCAGTGGACGCCGACGGCGTAGAGATCCACCGCTGCCGGGGTGACGGGGAACAGCCGCCCCACGGGAGCGACTCCGGGAAGCCGGCAGGCCGCGCGGTGAGCCTCCTCCATCATCGCGAGCGCCTCGGCCCGCCGCCCGCCCCTGGCCGCGGTGTAGGCGAGGGTGCACAGCATCTGCGCGTAAGCCGAAAGCGCGGCCCCAGTACGCAGTCCGGTCGCCTCGACGTCCGCCGCCGCCGATGCCATGAGCCGCTGTGCCGCGTCGCCCCTGTGCTGGTGGCGCAGGACGATCGCGAGTTCCCTGGCGGCGGCCGCCGCCGCGAGCGGCGCCCCGGAGACCTGCGCCCAGGTGCGCGCCCGGTCGGCGGTGAGCCGGGCCCTGTCGTAGGAGCCCACCTTGATCAGTGCCGCGGAAGCAAGGCTGTACACGGACGACAGCCGCGCCTGGTCGAGTTCCCGACGGGACGCCAGAGCGGCGTGCGCGTCTGCGATCAGAGCGGGGAGCGAACCGAGAAGTCGGCCATGGGCACCCTTGTCGTACAGCGTGCGGGCGGAGGCGAGACGGACGTCGAGCGGCCCCGAGTTCGACGGTGCCGGGGGCTCGGCGAGAGCGTCGTCAAGGCCCACGAGCAGGGCGGTCGGCCCGGCAGCGGCCGCGGCGGCAAGCAGCGTTCTGCGGCGCATGGGGTCCTCCTCGGCGTCATGCGGAACGGCGGTCACTTTAGTGGCGGCCGATACGGGCGCGGAGGACGGCGCCAAAGATGTCACCAGGACGTGTCGAGGCACGCCGACTTCGAGGGCCGCACGGTGGACAAGGGCCAGGTCGACGACGCGGGCCCTGCGCTCCAGCCGCGAGAGCGTGGCCGGGGAGCAGCCGAGGCGTCCGCCGAGGGCGGCGAGAGTCCAGCCGCGCTGCTCACGGCCGAGCCTGACCAGTGCGCCTGGGAGGCGCCGCGCGACCAGCTCCCGGACCCTCGGAGTGTCCCACAACAGGTCATCGGCCAAGGAAACCTCCCACACCGGACAACCCCGGGCTGTCACGGTAGAGCCGGTGCAGAGCGGTGTCGAGGGTCCTTGCACACCGCGCAAAGTCCTTGCACAGACGAGAAGTTGATCGTACGGCCGGCTCACGGCGCGGTGTTCTTGGAGTGTCGCCCCGGCTCGCGGGGCACCGTCCACCGGAGGGCAGCATGACGACGACAGCAGAACTCGCCCCGGCCGACCCCGCAAGCGGCAGGGGCCGATCGCCACGGGAGATCGTGACGGCCGAACTGTGGGAGAAGCAGGTCGGCCTCCTGCAGCGCGACTACCCCTATGACTCGGTCATGGCCGGCCGCGTCCTCGGACAGGCATACGCCTATCTGCTGACCGCGATGGCGCACCGGGGCGAGCAGCTGGGACTCGCGCCCAGCAGCCTCGTGGACATCGGGGTCCACACGATCATCCTCGACACCGCGGCGTACGCCGAACTGTGCGACCGCTACAACTCGGGGCGCTTCCTGCACCATGTGCCGCTGGTGGAGGCCAAGGACGACGGCTCGGTCATGCGGACCGCCCGCGTCCTCGCCGAGGACGGCTGGGAAGTCGACCTGCCGCTGTGGGCCGACGCGGCGAAGTGCAGCCCCTGCCATCCGGGCAGCGACTCGCACTGATGCGCGGGGGCGAGCAGGGAGGTGGCTCGGGCGGGTGAGGTTCGGGGGGAGGGGCGCGGGCGTGGGGCGGCGGCGGCAGGATGGGGCGGGTGCAGCCCACCGCAGACCTCTGGCACCACTACGGCCGCGCCCGCCTCGACCGGGACCGGGGTGTTCCCGGGCGCTTCCGCTGGTCGTGGGACCAGCGCAGCGGCCCGGGGGCCGAGGTGCTCGGGGAGTTGGACGGTCGCGTCGTCGGGGACCTCGGGGCGGGGGCCGCCCGGCACGCCGCGTACCTCGCGGTGCGTCACGGCCCCGCGCGGGTCGACGCGATCGACAGCTCGCCCGCGCAGCACGCGATGGCCGCCGGCCTGTTCGGGCCTCTGGCGCGGCTGCGCCTCGTGCACGCCGACGCGGCGGCCCACCTGCGGGCCGCGC
The DNA here is from genome assembly GCF_040704505.1 of Streptomyces sp. NPDC047002. Lineage (NCBI taxonomy): Bacteria > Bacillati > Actinomycetota > Actinomycetes > Kitasatosporales > Streptomycetaceae > Streptomyces > Streptomyces sp. NPDC047002. The sequence continues at coordinate 241,812 of NZ_JBEYWC010000006.1, read as the reverse complement.
CGCAGGGGTACGACGTGCTCTACAGCGTCTTCGGAGGCGTGGACTTCGGCGACCCGCGCGAGGTGCTGCCCGCGGCGGCCGGTGCGCTGCGGCCGGGCGGCAGGCTCGTGTTCTCGACGCTCGCCCACTACCTGGGCGGGGCGCCCGCGGCTGCCGACGCCGTGGCCGCCGACGTGCCCGCGCGCACCCCCGAGGGCGCGGCGGCCACGATGCGCCGCTGGGTCCTCCAGGAGCACGTGTGGGTGAAGCTGCTCGACGCGGCGGGCTTCACCGCCATCGAGGTCGACGTACTGCCGCGCGCCCGGGACGGGCCGCGCGCCGCCGCGGCGCTGCTGGTGGGGGCGGTGCGCCGGGGGCAGGTGGGGTCAGGGCTTGCGGCGTCCGCGTTTGCGGGTGCCCAGGAGCAGGAGGGCCAGCAGGGCTACGACGGCGAGGACTGCTGTGGTCTTGGCGTTCGGGGAGGAAGAGGACGAGGACGAGTGGGGGGAGGGGGGTTGGGGGGTTGAGGAGGTCGGCGTGGGGGTGGGGAGGTCGACGCGGACGACGTGGCTGTCCTTGCCCTCCGAGCCGAACATCAGGGCCCTGCCGTCCCCGGTGTAGGTGACGGACTCGGCCTGCGGGAGGAAGGGGGCGCTCACCGGGAACTGCTTGCCGAGGCGGCCGTCGTGCCAGGCGTAGCCGTAGGCGCCGAGGTAGGAGCGCAGCACCAGTCGGCTGCCGTCCGGGGAGAACGCGCCGTCCGTGACCCAGGGGACGGACGCGACGCGGCGGAAGACGTTGGTACCGGTCGGGGTGAGGCGGGCGGGGCCCTCGTACAGGCCGCCGCCGTCCTCGTTCTTGGAGGCGATGTAGACGCGGCCGGTGGCCGGGTCGACCATCAGGGACTCGGCGTTGCGCGGGCCGTCCGCGTACTTCACGGTGAACTGCGTGGCGTCGACGGCCTGGTCGCCCAGGTGCTTCGGCTCCGGGAAGCGGTAGATCCAGACGTGGTCCCAGGAGCCGCCCAGGTTGTCGCCGATGTCGCCGACATACAGGTCGCCGTCGGGGCCGAGGGAGATCGCCTCCACGTCGCGGGGCGCGCCGACGCCGCGCAGGGTGACCCGGGCGACGGTCTCGCCGGTCCGCGAGTCGACGGCGTAGACGTACGGGCCGTCGCCGCTGTCGTTGTGCGTCCAGTAGACGCCCGGGTGCAGGCGGCTCGCGGCGAGGCCGCTCGACTCGGTGATCCGCGGGTCCTTGATCGTGAAGCTCTGGTCGGCCCCGCCCGCCGCGCGCGCGGGCGCGGCGCCCGGCACGGCAGCGGCGGCGAGAGCGGCCAGGACGGCGAGCACGACGGCCGCGGCGCGGCGGGGCCACGACGGCGGCGACGGGCGGCGGGGGCGCATCCCCCCAGCCTGCCATCCCGGCAGGAAGCGCCGGGCGAGGGCCGGGGATGATGACCGGATGCGCTTCCTGTTCGTCGGCGACTCCATGACCATAGGCCGCGCCGGGGAGGTGACCTGGCGGCACGAGCTGACCCGGCATCTGGCGGGCTGCGCCGCCTGCTCAGGTCACGGACCCGCCGAGGTGGTCGGGCCGTGGACCCACCAGTACGGGGAGGGCCCCGGCGGCGGCACGGCAGGGGGCGCGCACCTCGCCGCGTGGGGCGAGGGCTGGCTGCACATGGCGCCCCGGATAGGGCGCGCGGTCGCCGAGCACGCCCCCGACGTGCTGCTCGTCTCGCTCGGCCTGATCGACCTGGGCTTCTACACGGACAGCGCGCAGACGGAGGCGAACGTGCGGCGGTTCGTCGCCGAGGCGCGCGCCGCGGCGCCGGGCGCGAGCGCCGTGGTGCTGCCCGTCGTGCCCAACGTACGGGCCGACACGGACGCCCTGTTCGCCGCCGAGGTCGAGCGCTTCAACGGGCGCCTCGCCGCCGCGCTCGCCGAACTCACCGGCCCCCGCTCGCCGCTGGTGCTCGCGCCGCCGCCGACCGCGCAGCCGGTCGCGTACGACATCCACCGCGACACGTACGACGGCACGCACCCCGCGCCCTCGGGCGCGCGCAAGCTCGCCGCGGCCTTCGCCGGCGCGCTGCACACGCTGCGGGGCGCGGACGCCTCCTGCGCCCCGGGCGCCTCGCGCACTTCGGATGCCTCGTACGCCTCATGCGCCCCGCGCGACACGTACGCCTCCCCCGTGCTCTGACCCCGTGGTCGCGGAGGCGGCCTCAGCCGCGGGCGCGCCCCGGCTGCCGACCGCCCGGACGCGGCGCCGCCGCGCCGCCCACCCCGCACTCCCCGTCCGCCACCGGGTCCCTGCCTCCCGGAGCCCGGGGCCGCGCCGCGCGCCTGCTCCGGTCGGCCTCCGCCCTCTTGCTTCGAGTCCGCTCCAACGCGTTGGGTGGACGCATGAAGTACACGCAGCTCGGACGCACGGGACTCGAAGTCAGCCGCATCGTCCTCGGCACCATGAACTTCGGCCCGCTCACCAACGAGGCCGACAGCCACACCATCATGGACGCCGCCCTGGACGCGGGCGTCAACTACTTCGACACCGCCAATGTCTACGGGTGGGGCGAGAACAAGGGCCGCACCGAGGAGATCATCGGCACCTGGTTCGCGCAGGGCGGCGGCCGCAGGGACAAGGTCGTCCTCGCCACCAAGGTCAACGGGAACATGGCGGCGGACAACCCGCCGTGGCCCAACCACCACAAGCTCTCGGCGGTCAACATCCGCCGGGCCGTCGACGCGAGCCTCAAGCGGCTCCAGACCGACCACATCGACATCTACCAGTTCCACCACGTCGACCGGAACACGCCGATCGAGGAGATCTGGCAGGCGATCGAGGTCCTGATCCAGCAGGGCAAGATCCTCTACGCGGGCTCGTCCAACTTCCCCGGCTACAAGATCGCGCAGGCCAACGAGGCCGCGCGGCAGCGCGGGCGGGTCGGCCTGGTCAGCGAGCAGTGCCTGTACAACCTCGCGGAGCGCCGCGCCGAGATGGAGGTCATCCCCGCGGCGGTGGAGTACGGCCTCGGCGTGATCCCCTGGTCGCCGCTGCAGAGCGGCCTCCTCGGCGGCGTGATCCGCAAGGAGCGCGAGCGCGGCGGCGACGCCGAGGGGCGCTCCGTGGCCCGCCTGAAGGACTCCCCCGCCCTGCGCGACCAGGTGCAGCGGTACGAGGACCTGCTCGACAAGCACGGCATCGCGCCGGGCGAGGCGGCCCTCGCCTGGCTGCTGACCCGGCCGGGCGTCACGGGCCCGATCGTCGGCCCGCGCACGATGGAGCAGCTGGAGTCCGGGCTGCGCGCCGTGGACCTCGAACTCTCCGGCGAGGTCCTGACGGCCCTCGACGAGATCTTCCCCGGTCCCGGCCCGTCGCCCGAGGCGTTCGCCTGGTAGTTCCCGGTGGTCTCCGGTGGTCTCCGGTAGTCCTCGGGAGTTCCCGGTGATTCCCCGCTCGTACGGCAAAGGGGCGTGCGGCCGCCTGCCGCCCGCCCCTCCGCCGCGTGCGTACGCCGCCGCGGTGGCCGCGCCGCGCCCTCGCGCGGCCGGCCGCTCAGTGCGTCGCCGCGGCCACCGCGACGATCACGAAGAGGAGCAGCAGCACACCGGCCATGATCCGGTTCCGGGTCTTCGGGTCCACCCCCCGAGGTTAACGGCCGGGGCCGAGCGGCCACCGGGCGAGGGCCTCGTAGCGCGGCCCCGCGCCCGGCGTGCGGCCGTCCGGCAGGTGGCTGCGCACGAGGCACAGCTCGGCCGCCTGCCAGGCGGGCCCGTCGAGCGGCGCGAGCGCCGCGGCGTACGGCCGCAGGTCCACAGCGTGCGGGCCGCGCACGCGGGCGAGCGTCAGGTGCGGGCGGTACGCGTGGTGCTGCTCGGCGGGCGGGGCGCCCGCGCGCCCCGCCGCCGCCCGTACCCGCTCGGCGAGGCGCCGCAGCGCGGGCAGGTCGCCCCGGGCGCCCGCCCACAGCGCACGCCCGCCGAAGTGCCCGCCGCCCGCGATCCGCAGCGGGAACGGCCCGCCGCGCCGCGCCGCGCGGCCCAGCCGCTCCCCCAGCTCTGGCAGCAGCTCCTCGCCGACCTCGCCGAGGAACGCCAGGGTGAAGTGCCAGGTCTCGGGGCCCGTCCAGCGCAGCAGGTCGGCGTCCGGCAGGGCGCGCAGCGGCCCGAGCGCCGACTCCAGGTCCCGTACGGCGCCGTCGGGCGGCAGCACGGCCGCGAACAGTCTCACCCGCCCACCCAAGCACGCCCACGGACCGCGCACGGATTGCGCACGGACCACGTACGGCAGGAGGGCGGGCGGCGCACCGCGCGCCGCCCGCCCCTCCTGCCGTCCCGGCCCTGCCTCAGGCGTACCGTCCCGGTCCTGCCTCAGGCCGCCTCAGGCCACGGACGCCAGCTCCGCCTCCCGGCGCGCGCCGGGGCGCGGCACCAGCTCGACATACGGAAGGCCGTTGCGCACGCCCATCCTCGGCCGTACGCCCACGACCTTGACCAGCACGAAGCCGACGACCAGCGCCGCGACCAGCGTGACGGCGCCGCCCGCGGCGAAGCCCGCGCGGGCGCCGAAGGTGTCGGTGACCCAGCCGAGCAGCGGCCCGCCGATCGGGGTTCCGCCGACGAAGACCATCATGTACAGGCTCATCACGCGGCCCCGCATCGCGGGCTCGGCCGCCATCTGCACGGTGGTGTTCGCGCTGATGTTGTTCGTCATGCCCATCATGCCGATCGGCACCAGGATCAGGCTGAACAGCCAGACGTACGGCGAGAACGACACCACGACCTCGAGCAGCCCGAACATCGCGGCGGCGAAGATCAGCAGCCGCAGCCGGGTGGAGCGCCTGCGCGCCGCGAGCAGCGCGCCGATCAGGGAGCCCGCCGCCATCAGGATGTTGAAGAACGAGTACATCCCGGCGCCGCCGTGGAAGATGTCGTTCGCGAACGCCGTCAGCCAGATCGGGAAGTTGAAGCCGAACGTGCCGACGAAGCCGACGAGCACGATCGGCGCGATCAGCTCGGGCCGCCCCTTCACATAGCGCAGGCCCTCGCGCAGCTGGCCCTTGCCGCGCTTGACGAGCTGGTTCTTGTGCAGCTCGGACGGGCGCATCAGCAGCAGCCCGGTGAGCGGCGCGAGGAACGAGAGGCCGTTGAAGAGGAACGCGTAGCCGCTGCCGACCGAGGTGATCAGCACACCGGCGACGGCCGGGCCGACCAGGCGCGCGGTCTGGAAGTTCGCCGAGTTGAGGCTGACCGCGTTGCGCACCTGGCGGGGGCCGACCATCTCGGAGACGAACGACTGGCGCGTCGGGTTGTCGACGACCGTGACCACGCCGACCAGGAAGGCGATCAGGTAGACGTGCCACACCTGGACGTGCCCGGAGAGGGTCAGGGCCGCGAGCACCAGCCCGCACAGGCCCATGGAGCCCTGGGTGGCGATCAGCAGCCGGTGCTTCGGGTAGCGGTCGACGAGCACGCCTCCGTACAGGCCGAACAGCAGCATCGGCAGGAACTGGAGCGCCGTCGTGATGCCGACCGCCGCCGAGGAGTGCGTCAGGCTGAGGACCAGCCAGTCCTGGGTGACGCGCGACATCCACGTACCGATGTTGGAGACGACGGCGCCCGAGGCGAACAGCCGGTAGTTGCGGATCTTGAGCGAGGAGAACATGCCGCCGGGCGCGGCGTCCGGCAGCGCCCGCGCGCTGTCGCCTGCGGGGGCGGCGGATGCCCCGGGGGCTTCGGGCGCGGGGTCCGCTGCGGCGAGCGCCTCGCCGGCGGTCTCGGCGGTCTCCGGCGCCGCGGACTCCTGCGGGGCCGGTTCCCGTACGGCGGGGTCCTCGGCGGGCTCCTGCGGGGCGGCGGATACGGAGTCGGCGTCCGTACCGTCGCGGCCGGAACGCGGCCCCGGGGAAGCGGCTCCCGGCTCCTCGCCGGGGGCAGGGGCGGGCCCTGAGGCCCCGCTCGCGGCGGAGGACGGGGCGGGGGGTCCGGGGTTCTCGGTGTCGTGGGCGGAGTGCGGTGCGGGGGCGGAGTCTGCTCCGAATCCCGTACTCAAAGTGCGTTCGCCTCCTCAGGCGTGGTGCGGTCGTGCGGTGGCGCCGTCAGCGGCGGCGCCTTCGGTCGGCACGCGGTGGCACACGTGTCAGGGCCGCGTGCGGCCCTTGTCGCGGCGCGGCTCCGGGTCGATCCGCCCCCACGGACCGTCCGCGGGCGTCACAGGTCGGCCAGCTTCTCCAGCACGGGGGCGGCCGCGCGCAGCTTCGCCCACTCGTCCTCGTCCAGGCCCTCGGCGAGCGAGGCCAGCCAGACGTTCCGCTTGCGGCGGCTCTCCTCGAGCATCGCCTCGGCGCGCTCGGTCTGGCTGACCACCTTCTGCCGACGGTCATCGGGATGCGGCTCAAGCCTGACAAGCCCCTTGGCTTCCAGCAATGCCACGATTCTGGTCATCGACGGCGGCTGCACGTGCTCCTTGCGGGCCAGCTCGCCCGGCGTGGCGTGGCCGCACCGGCGCAGCGTGCCGAGCACCGACATCTCGGTGGGGCTCAGCGACTCGTCCACCCGCTGGTGCTTGAGCCGCCGCCCCAGCCGCATCACGGCGGAGCGCAGGGAGTTCACAGCGGCGTCGTCCTCGACGCCGTGGGACAGGACAGGCATGTATTTAGCGTAACTCATTACTCAGACTAAATACTCCCGCCGTGCGGCGGCTCGCCGGTGGTATCGCACACATATTTCACTCGTAAGAGTGAGTCTGTCGCGGAAAGTGACCCGAAGGTCCGTACCGGGACCGGACGCTTGCGGGCATGGGATCGACTGTGCTCAGCCTGCGGATCGACGGTGAGCTGCTCGACCGGATCAGGCGCCATGCGGCAAGACGGGGGATGAGCGTGCAGGACTACGTGGTGAGAACGCTGGTGCGCGACGACTTCGACGAGCGCTTCAAGACGGCGGTCGACGAGACGGAGAAGTTCTACTCGGCGGGCTGAGGCAGCGGCCGGGGCGCGTACGGGTGGCGCGTACGGATGGGTACGCGCCCCGGGCCCGCGCCCCCCGGGCCCGGCCCCCGCCCCCGCGCCCCCGGCCCGGTCCGCGGGGGCGGGCCACCGGCCTCGGGCCTCGGGCCTCAGGCCTCAGGCCTCGGGCCTCAGGCCTCGGGCCTCAGGCCTCAGGCCTCGGGCCTCGGGCCTCAGGCCAGGCCGAACGCCGGCATCAGGTAGTAGAAGAGGAACACCGCCGACACCACGTACATCGGGACCGGCACCTCCTTGCCGCGCCCCAGCACCAGCCGGAGCACGCTGAAGGTGATGAAGCCGATGCCGATGCCGTTCGTGATCGAGTAGGTGAACGGCATCATCACCATCGCGAGGAACGCCGGGATCGCGAGGGAGTAGTCGCTCCAGTCGATGTCCTTGACCGACCCGGCGAGGATCATGAACCCGACCGCGACCAGCGCGGGGGTCGCCGCCTGCGAGGGCACCATCGTGGCGAGCGGCGTGAGGAACAGCGAAGCGGCGAACAGCACGCCCGTGACGACCGAGGCGAGGCCCGTGCGTGCGCCCTCGCCGACGCCCGCGGTCGACTCGACGAAGCAGGTGCCGGCGGAGGAGGAGCTCGCGCCGCCCGCGGCGACACCGATGCCGTCGATGAACAGCACCTTGTTGATGCCGGGGATCCGGCCCTGCGCGTCGGTGAGGCCGGCCTTGTCGCCGACGCCGAGGACCGTGCCCATGGCGTCGAAGAACGACGAAAGCAGCACGGTGAAGACGAACAGCACGCCGGTCAGGATGCCGACCTTGTGGAAGCCGCCGAAGAGGCTGATGTGGCCGATGAGCCCGAAGTCCGGGCTCGACACCGGGTTGCCCGGCCACTTCGGCACGGTCAGGCCCCAGGACGGCACCTTCGCGACGAGGTTGATGACGATCGCGAGGACCGTCATCGCGACGATCGACACCAGGATCGCGCCCGGCACCTTGCGCACCAGGAGGGCCAGCGTGAGCATCGTGCCCAGCGCGAAGATCAGCACGGGCCAGCCGTCGAGGTGGCCGTCGCCGCCGAGCTGGAGCGGCACGGTGGTCTGCGCGACGTCCGGGATGCGGGAGACGAAGCCCGAGTCCACCAGGCCGATCAGCATGATGAACAGGCCGATGCCGATCGCGATGCCCTTGCGCAGCCCGCCGGGCACCGCGTTCATCACGCGCTCCCGCAGTCCCGTGGCCACCAGCAGCATCACGACCAGCCCGGCGAGCACGACCATGCCCATCGCGTCGGGCCAGCTCATCCGCGGGGCGAGCTGGAGCGCGACGACGGTGTTGACGCCGAGCCCGGCGGCGAGGGCGATCGGCACATTGCCGAAGACGCCCATCAGCAGGGTGGTGAACGCGGCGGTGACCACGGTGGCCGTGACCAGCTGGCCGCTGTCGAGGTGGTGCCCGTACATGTCCTTCGCGCTGCCGAGGATGATCGGGTTCAGCACGATGATGTAGGCCATCGCGAAGAAGGTGGCGAAGCCGCCGCGGATCTCACGGGCGATCGACGAGCCGCGCTCCGTGATCTTGAAGTAGCGGTCGAAGCCGTTGTGCGGCTCGGCGGGAGAGGGCGGCTGACCTGCGGGGTCGACCTGAGCGGTGGCCGAGGAGGGCATGCGTGGGGACCTCAGTCGTCATCGGGAACGGGGCGGGCGGGCGTACTCAGTCGGGCTCGGTCGGACGCGCTGCTCTGCGATCGCGTTGGACGTTTGAACGAGCAAATCAGGACAACGATCAACCGAAACTGTTTCAGTATGAATAAAAGTAGGTGAAGATCACCATCTCCGCGCGTAGATCCCGGTACGCCCGGCCCGCGGGGCGCCGCCGGGGCCCCGGCGGCCCGCAGAGGCCGCCCTCATAGACTGGCCCCATGCCCAAGACCCGTCTCACGGCGACACCGCAGCGCGAGGCCCCCGAGCCCCTCGAAGGTCCGATCGTCGCCACCGTCACGGGCGGCACGATCATCTGGTTCGTGATGTTCCTCGGCCAGCTCCCCTTCTACGGCTGGTTCAGCGACCACGGCCACGCCTGGTGGATCTGGACCTGCCTGACCGGCGCGGGTCTCGGCTGCTTCGGCATCTGGTACGTGCGCTCCCGCGACGCCGCCATCAAACGCGCCGCCACGCCACCCACCGAGAACGCCCCCCACCGCGAGCCGTAACGCCCCCGGGCGGCGGTGGCGGCAAGGGCGGGGCCTGGGGCTGGGGTCAGGCGTCGAACCAGCGGGCCTGGGCCAGTTCTTCTGTTCTTGTGGGGTCTTCGAGGAGGGCCGCCACCTCGAAGCGGCGGGGCCACTGGGCGGCGGACCAGGCGAGGCCCGCGGCCACGCCTTCGAGGGTGGCGGCGTGGAGGGTGCCGTCGGGGGTGCGGCGCCAGTCGAGTTCGAGGTCGCCCGCGGGGGCGCGGACGGTCAGTTCCTCGTGCTCGACGTAGGTGCGGGGGCAGGCGGGGCCGAGGAGGAGGCGCACGGGGTCGGGCACGGCGTGCTCCTCGCCGCGGCTGGTGACCTCGGCGAGGCCCGCCGCGGCGATCTGCTCACCGAGGCGGCGGACCTGGAGGAGCTCGGCGAGGTCGGCGGCGCGGGCCGGGGACACGGGCAGCAGCGGCCATCCTTCGGCGAGGGGCAGCAGGTCGGGGGCGTCGGCGACGAGCGCGTCCGCCGCGTCGACGACACGCACCTCGCAGTCGACCACGGCGCGCAACTCGTCGGGCAGCGTGACCTGTTCCGGGTCGAGGTCGGCCAGCTCCGTGTAGAGGGCGTGGAGTTGGGCGGGGCGCACCGGGCGCTCCGCGTCGGCGAGGCGGCCGAGCAGTTCGGCGGCGCCGCCCGGCTCCGCGAGCAGCGCGCGCACGGTGGTGCGCACGCCGAGGGCCCGCAGCACCTCGGCGTCCTCGAAGCCGGTCGCGTCGACCTCGTCGTAGAGACCTTCGAGGAGCGGGTCGACGCCCGCGGCCCGCAGGCCCGCGGGGCGGCGCCCGTCGAGCACGGGGTGGTCGCGCAGCCACCACGCGGTGTACGGGCGCACCGTCTCGACGGTCCCGTCGGGCAGCAGCACGCGCACCCGCTGGACCAGCGCGTCCCGCAGCGGCGGGCGGGCGAGCAGCGCGAGGGCGCGGGGCCAGGCGTCGTCGTCCACCAGGTCCAGGTCGCGCACGGCGACGATCTCCGTGGCGACGGGCGGCACCGGCGACTCGGGCAGCCGGTCGAGCACGTCCTCGCACCACACGTCGACCGCGTCGAGCAGCCCCGCGTCGTCGGGCTCGGCGAAGTCCCCGCTGTGCGGTTCGAGTTCGTCGGGGTCGAGGACGACGTCCGTGGCCCGTACGAGCGCGAAGTCGGCGAGCACCCCGCACGCGGCGAGCGGCTGCTCGCCCCAGCGGTCCGCCAGCTCGGCCTCCACGAAGGCCAGTTCGCCGCGCCGCAGGACACCGGCGAACGGGCTGCCGGGCAGCACGAGTTCACCGGCCGGCGCGATCTCCCCGTCGTCGTCCGGCAGGGCGAGTGCGCCGAGCCACGGCTCGTCGCCCGGCGCGAGGTCCGCGTCCCGCACCAGGCCGAGCACGGTCTCCGCGAGCTCCTCGGGGCTCGGCGCGCCCCCGTCCTCGTCCCACACCTCGTCCGCGTCGAGCGAGGCGGCGACGGCCGCCCGCACCTGGGGCGTCGTCAGGACGGCGCGGGGCGTCGCGGGCAGCGCGCCCAGCTTCTCCAGCAGCGGGTGCACGGCGTCCGGGTGCGCGACCTTGAGCCCGAGGCGGCCGAGTACGGCGGGCGGCTCGGTGTCGGGCAGCGGCAGCAGCACCTGCCGGGGGCCGATCGCGGTGCGCCCCGACGCCAGCGGCACCGGCAGCCCGGACAGGCGGTCCTGGTCGACGCCGGCGAGGGACTCGTACAGCCTGCGCCACCACGCGGGGGCGCGCGCCGCGCCCGCGATGCGCTCGATCGCGTCGCCGAGCGGCAGCCGCCCGACGCCGAGCGTGCGCAGCTCGGTGCGCCGCTCGTACCCGCCGGGCAGCAGCGTCGGCAGCACCTCGGCGAGTACCCGTACGGTGTCGGCGCCCGCGCCCTCCACCACCTCGGCCTCGAAGGGCCGCAGCGCGCGGATCTCGTCGGTGGGCACGGCGGGCGCGAGGAACGCGACGCGCGGCAGGCGCTCAAGGATCGCCGCCCGCAGCAGCCCGTCCAGCTCGCCCTTGCTGAGCGGCCCCGGCACCAGGTCGATGGCGGCGGGGGTGACGGGCCGCCAGTCGGACAGCAGGTCCGCGTAGGCGTCGGCGGCCCGCGCGACCAGGAAGTCCGTGAGGGGCCCCGGCGCGGGGTGGCGGCGCGTCGGATCGAGCGGGAACGACGCGATGAGCAGCGCGGGCACCCCGAGCGGCTCGTCCGTCGGGGTGGGCGCGTGCACGACAGGCGCGGTCCTGGGGCGCACGGGGACGACCCCGGGGCCGTCGGGGCCGTCGGGGCCCGCAGAGCCGTCAGGCTCCTCGGCGTCCCCCGCGGGCGCCGCGCCGCCCCCCGCGGCGGATGCACCCGCCACGGGCGCGCCGTCCGCCGTCTCCACCGGCACCGCCCACGTCACCGACCAGTGCGGGCGCAGCCGTTCCTCGGTGGGGCGGTCGGCGAGCAGCGCGGGCTCGACCGCGCCCTCCCGCCGCACGACGCGCCAGGTGCGCGTCGCGCCGCGGTCCGTGATCCGGACGAACGGGCCGTCCTCGACGCGGCGCAGCACCCGCTCGCCGCCGTCGTCACCGTCGTCTGGACCGCCCTCGACGACGATCTCGTCGAGGCCCGTGAGGGTGAGCAGCAGCGCGTCGTCGAGGTCGGCGAGGAGACGCCGTACGAGGTCGAGCGCGGTGCCGTCGCGCAGCGGCAGGATCACCGCCGTGTCGTAGCCGACCGGCGCCGCGCCCTCTGCGGGCAGCGGCAGCCGCAGCAGCGGCACCTGGCCGTCGCGCCTGCGGATCTCGTCGGCGAGGCCCGCGCCGCCGGGCCCTGCGGCCGCGGCCGCCTCCTGCGCGAGGGCCAGCGCGTCGGTCAGCGACCACCTGACACCGCCGCCGCGGCCCACCACGGCGGGCTCGTCGCTGACGGCGAGCACCGCGGCGAAGCCGACGCCGAAGCGGCCCACGGCCTTCGCCGCGTCAGCGTCCTCGCGCTTCGCTGAGGCGCGCAGCGTGGACAGCGACTCGACACCGGCCTCGTCGAGCGGCGCGCCGGTGTTGGCGGCGACGAGCACGGGCCCGCCGTCGCCGCCGTCGCGCAGGGTGAGCCGCAGCCGCCCCCGCACACCGGCGCGGGCGGCGGTGTCCGCCGCGTTCTGGGCCAGCTCGACCACCAGGCGGTCGCGGTAGCCGCCGAGTGCGAGGTCCTCCTCGGCGTTGGCGTCCTCGCGGAACCTCGCGGGGCTCGCCGCCCAGGCGTCGAGCACCCCGCGCCGCAGCCGCGCGGTCCCGAACGGGTCGGCACCTTCGCCTGTCGTGACGCTCACGTTGTGACTCCGCTCTGTCTGTGTCCGCGGCCCTCCGGGCGGGCGGCCGGCACTCCGCGGTGACCCCCGCGCCGTGCGGGCCCGAACGTACCGCTCCCGCCGCCGCGCCCACACGCCGCGTACCCTCGCCCCGGGGGCGGGCACCCGGGGCGGCGTGCGGGCACGCCTGTGCACCCGGCCGCCTGCCGGGTGCGGTGCGTGGGGGAAGAGGCCGCGCCGAGGTCAGCTGTGGCCCAGGTCCTCCGACCCGTCGGGCTCCTGCACGGTCGGCACCGAGCCCTCGTCGCGCACAGGGTGCAGCGGGAAGGTGTCGGAGCCGACGGTGTCGAGCACGGGCGGCGGCGGCACCGGGGGCTTCGGCATGACCGCGGCCTCCGAGTGGCCGCCGCACCCGTACGCGAGCGACACGACGCGGCCGTCGGCGGGCGAGAACTCGTTGGCGCAGATGCCGAACGCCTGCCGCAGCGACCCGGCGAGCGGCACGAGGAAGCCGCAGGAGACGCACGGCGCGGGCGCCGCCTGCGCCATCGGCGTCTTCGGGCCGAACTCCTCCTCCCACCGGTCGGCCGCGGTGTGCAGCCCGTACCGGGAGAGCACCCGGGGCCTGCCCATGCCGAGCTCGTCGGCGACCGAGGCGATCCTGGCGCGCGCCGGCAGCGTCGTCGGCAGGTCGGGGGTGGTGAGCTCGGCGTCCTCCGCCTCGACCAGGTCGGCGAAGGCGCCGGTGGCCAGGGCGGGCTCCCCCGCGGCCACCGGGGCCTCGGGGACTTCGCCTGCCGCGTCCTCCGGCTCCTGTGCGGCCTCGCGGACCGCGACGGCGTCGGGCGCGTTCGGCGGCTCCTGGTCCTCGCCGGTGTAGCCGGGTTCGAGGCGCAGGTCGTCGGCCTCGGTCGGCAGCAGGTCGCCCGGGCCCATGTCGCCGGGGCGCAGCCGCTCGCTCCACGGCACCCACTCGGGCGCGCGCAGCGCGTCGGGGCCCGGCAGCAGAACCGTCTCGTCCAGGGTGACGGCCTTCGCGCGGGAGGCGCGCGCCACGGTGACGGCCCAGCGCCAGCCCCGGTAGCCGATCTCCCTGCACTCGAAGAGGTGCGTGACGACCCGGTCGCCGTCGGCCACGACGGATACGTGCTCGCCCACGAGCCCGGGCGCCGCCACCTCCTCGGCGGCGGCCCGCGCGAGGTCTACCGCCTCGGCGCACAGGCGGTCAGGGGTACGGCTTCGCGTCGTCGCAGCACTCACAGGTCTCGCTTCTCTCCTACGCCGTAGCAGCACGGGTGCGCCGGCCGTGGGCGGTGTACGGGCCGACGGGCGGAGCGGACCAGAGGGCCGCATCGACGTCCGTCGCCCGACCGGCTTCCCGGGCGCACCCCACCGCCGTCCACAACCATTGTGCGGGACGGCGAAAAGGCGCGCGGCCGCGAGCAACCGCCGGTGGCGCGCTACGCACGCTACCTCCTCAGCCGCCCACGGCCCACCTGCGCGCCGCCAATCCTCTGCTCGCGCTCCCGCCGAAGCCCCGTCGCAACGAAGCCGTGACCCGCCGCACAGGAAGGCGGGGCCCGGCGCACAGGAAGGCGGGGCCCGGCCCCGACACGCCGCGGGAACACGTCCTGCTCATGAACGGGAGGGCGCGCGGGGCGCGGCGTGCCGTTCGCCGCGCTGTCACGCAGGAGATCGGTTCGCTCCCGGGACCTGTGGGGCACTATGACGGAGTGGCAGCCGCCAGGTCGTCCGATTCGTCCCGCCCGCTCCGCAGGACGGCGCGGGCGATCGGCCGTGCCCTGCACACCCCGGTCACCGGTCCCGCGAAGGGCGTGCGCAAGTTCACCCACGCACACGGCGCGGGCGAGTCGGGCCTCGGCAAGCTGATCGAGCTGCACGCCGTGAACGGCGCGGGCGACGTCATGATCACCGTCGCGCTCGCCTCCACCGTCTTCTTCTCCGTGCCGACCGACGAGGCGCGCGGCCGGGTGGCGCTCTACCTCGCCATCACGATGGCGCCCTTCACCCTCCTGGCCCCCGTCGTCGGGCCGATCCTCGACCGGCTCCCGCACGGCCGCCGCGCCGCCATGGCGATCGCGATGCTGGCCCGCGCCGTCCTGTCGATCGCGATGTCGGGGGCGGTGGCGACGGGCGGCATCGAGCTCTACCCGGCGGCGCTCGGCTGCCTCGTCGCGTCGAAGGCGTACGGCGTGGTGCGCAGCGCCGTCGTGCCCAGGCTGCTGCCGCCGCGCTTCCCGCTGGTGAAGGCGAACTCGCGGGTGACGCTCGCCGGGCTCCTCGCGACGGGCGTCGCGGCGCCGCTCGGCGCGGGGCTGCACCAGGTCGGCGTCGAGTGGCCGCTGTACGGGGCGTGCGTGATCTTCCTCGGGGGCACCTACCTGGCGTTCTCGATGCCGCCGAAGGTGGACTCGGCGAAGGGCGAGCGCAGGGCGCGGCTGGTCGAGCACCACGGGCTCGCGCCCGCGCTAACCGACCGGGACAGGGCGCAGGACGGGCGGGCTGAACCGGGCGGCGCGGCGCGCGGCCGCAGGGGCTGGCACGAGGGGCTCGCCTGGCTCGGCGCCCGCAGGCAGGGGGCGGCCCGCGCCGCGCGCTCGGCGCGGGCGGCGCGCGACGAGCGCGCCAGGGGCGGCGTCGTCATCGACAAGGGCACGGCCGACGGCACCCCGGCCCCCGGCGGCCGGGGCGAGAAGCGGCCGCGGCCAGGGCTGCGCACCGTCGGCCCCTCCGTGCTGCACGGGCTCCAGGCCAACTCGGCGCACCGCGCGCTCTCCGGCTTCCTCACCTTCTTCCTCGCCTTCCTGCTGCGCGACCACCCCCTGTCGGGGCTCAACGCGGCCGTCTCGCTCGGCCTCGTCGGCGTCTCCGCGGGCGCGGGCAACGCGATCGGCACCGCGGTGGGCGCCTGGCTCAGGTCGCGCGGCCCCGAGCTGATCATCGTGACGATGCTCGGGCTCGCGCTGTCGGCGACGGTGCTCGCCGCGCTGTTCTTCAGCGCCGTGATGGTCGCCGTGGTGGGCGCGGTCGCCGGGTTCTCGCAGGCCCTCTCGAAGCTGTCGCTCGACGCGACGATTCAGCGCGACGTGCCTGAGCAGGTCCGCACGTCCGCCTTCGCCCGCTCGGAGACCGTCCTGCAGATGGCGTGGGTCGTCGGCGGCGGCCTCTCCATGGCGCTGCCGCTCAACGCCTCGCTGGGCATGGCGGTCGCCGCCGCCGTGATGGCGACGGGCGCCGTCGCCGCCGTACGAGGGCTGCTGCGCGCGGCCCGGCGCGGCGCGGCGCACCCCCGCGCCGCGTGACGGCGGCGGACCGATAATCTTCGCCCATGACCGTTGCGCTCATTCCTGCCAAGGCCCGCAGGGCCGGCGTCGTCCTCGGTGCGGTGTCCGCCGGGCTCCTCGTCCTCTCCGCCTGTGACAAGCCGACGCCGCTCGCCACCGTGACGGTCGGTTCCGACTCCGTCCACTCGGAGGCCGGCTGCTACAACGGCGGCAAGGCCCTCCAGACGTCCACGGCGCAGAGCTGCCTGAACGAGAAGGCGGACCACACGATCACCGTGGGCCCCGACGACACCATCGGTTTCGGCGTCGACCCGGCCCTCACGGACGGCGACAACGGCTGGGCGCTGTTCCTCAACGGCCAGCAGGCGGAGGCGCAGCCGTCCACGGCCACCTACCGGCCGATCCCCGCCGCGTCGTTCTTCCAGCCGGACCAGACGACGGGTCAGGCGCCCAAGAGCGTGCAGGTCGCCATCGTGGAGAGCAACAAGACGTCCCCCTCGATCCGCGGCATCTGGCACTTCGAGCTGAAGATGAAGTCGAGCGACTGACGGTGTCGTCCGGGTTCCCAGGGTCCAAGGCGCCCGCAGGGGCTCCCGGCCCGCGGGTGCTCGTCGTGACGGCGGTCGAGGCGGAGGCCGAGGCGGTCGCCGCCGGCGCGCCCGGCCTCGACGTGCTGGCCGGCGGGGCGGGCCCGGCCGCGGTCGCCGCCGTCACCGCGCTCGCGCTGGCCCGCGCCGAGGCCGCGGGCCGCCCGTACGGTCTCGTGGTGTCCGCGGGGATCGGCGGCGGCATCGCCCCGCACGCGCCGCTCGGCGCGGTCGTCGTCGCCGACGAGATCGTCGCCGCCGACCTGGGCGCCGACACCCCGGACGGCTTCGTCCCCGTCGAGAACCTGGGCTTCGGCCGCTCCGTGCACCGCCCGCCCGCCGCGCTCACCGCCGGCATGGCCGACCGGCTCTCGGCCCCCGGCGGCCCCGCGGCGGTGTGCGCGCCCGTCCTGACCGTCTCGACGGTGACCGGCACGGCGCGGCGTACCGTCGAACTGACCGCGCGCCACCCGCGCGCGGCCGCCGAGGGCATGGAGGGGTTCGGCGTCGCGGAAGCGGCCGCCGCCCTCAGCCTGCCGTGCGCGGAGATCCGCGCGATCTCCAACGTCGTGGGCCCGCGCGACCGCGCCGCCTGGCGCATCGGCCCCGCCCTGGCGTCCCTGGAGCGCGCGTTCTCGCTGCTCAACCCCGTATTCGAGGAGCCGTCCCATGAGTGCCGATAGTGCCGTGAACCCCGCAGGAGCCGCCGAGACCGCAGACGGCGGCCCGCTCGGGCTCGTCTACTCGCCCTGCCCGAACGACACCTTCACCTTCGAGGCGTGGGCGCACGGCCGGGTGGCCGGCGCGCCCGCGGTCGACGTGACGTTCGCGGACATCGACATCACCAACGGCATGGCGGAGCGTGGCGAGGGCGACATCCTGAAGGTGTCGTACGCGGTGCTGCCGTGGGTCCTCGACGAGTACGCGCTGCTGCCGTGCGGCGGCGCGCTCGGCCGGGGCTGCGGGCCGCTCGTGCTCACCCGCGAGGCGGGCGTGGACCTCAGGGGGAAGACCGTCGCCGTGCCGAGCGAGCGGTCCACCGCGTACCTGCTGTTCCGGATCTGGGCGGCGGCGACCGTGCCCGGCGGGGTCGGCGAGATCGTCGTCCTGCCGTTCCACGAGATCATGCCCGCGGTGCGCGACGGCAAGGTCGACGCGGGCCTCGTCATCCACGAGGCGCGCTTCACCTACCAGAACTACGGGCTCCACTCGCTCGCCGACATGGGCGAGCACTGGGAGGCCACCACCGGGCTGCCGATCCCGCTGGGCGCCATCATCGCGAAACGCTCGCTCGGCGCCCCGACGCTGCGCCGGCTCGCCGCCGCGGCCACCGCGTCGGTGCGGATGGCCTGGGAGGCGCCCGAGGTGTCCCGCCCCTACGTGCTCGACCACTCTCAGGAGCTCGAACCCTCCGTGGCGGAGCAGCACATCGCGCTGTACGTCAACGAATTCACCGCCGAGCTCGGCGACGAGGGGTACGCGGCGATCCGCGGCCTGCTCGGCCGGGCGGCGGAAGCGGGCCTCGTGCCGCCGCTGGCGCCGGGCGCGCTCGACTTCGTGTGAGGCCGCGCGGGGTCCCCCGCGGCGGTCGGCCGCGGGGGACCCTGCGCCCCTCAGACGTCGAGCTGGTCGGCGACCGCGCGCAGCAGGCCCGCGATCTTCTTGCCGTGCGCCTTCTCCGGGTAGCGGCCGCCTTCGAGCGTCGGGGAGATCGATTCGAGCAGGGTCGTCAGGTCCTGCACGATCGACGCGAGTTCGTCGGGCTTGCGGCGCTGCGCCGCCGCCACGGAGGGCGCGGGGTCGAGCACGGTCACCGTGAGCGCCTGGTCGCCGCGCTGGCCCGCGACCACCCCGAACTCGACCCGCTGGCCCGGCTTGAGCGCGTCGACCCCGGCAGGCAGCACCGACGAGTGCACGAAGACGTCACCGCCGTCGTCGCGGGAGAGAAAGCCGAAGCCCTTCTCGCTGTTGAACCACTTGACCTTGCCGGTAGGCACGTCTGTCCTCGTCCTCGAACTCGTCTGCGCGCGGGGGCGCAGGAACCGGAAACACACAGGGGATGGAGAGCTGGGCACCGCGCTGGCGCGCGGCACCGGATCAGGGGGAAAACCGGGCCGGAGAGCAGTACAGCGGGTCACTCGACCCGCCGTCTCCCAGGCTAATGGCCCCGCGGCCGGTGACAAGACGTCGCCGGGCGGTCGCGCTGCGGACAGGGAGGCCCGGTGCCGCCTGAGCCCCCCGTCGCGTGGGAACTACCCTGGTGCCGTGACTGCTACTCCTGCATCCGGTACGACCGGTGCCCCCGCGTCGGGGTCGGCCGCGGCCGACCCGGGTTCCGGCCCCGGCGACGGGCTCGTCCGGGCCGGCGGAATCGTCTTCCTCATCGGTGCCGTGGCAACGCTCGTCACCGTCGCGCCGCTGTTCCTGCACACCAAGCCGTTTCCCACGGCCGCCTATCTGGTGTGCATGCTGATGGCGGTCGGCTTCGTGCTCGCCGCCGCCGGGGTGCTGCGGTCGATCGGCGCGCAGCGGCGTCAGGCGACGTCGTTCTCGGCGTCGGTCTCCGCCCCCGGCTCGCCCTCGGTCCCCGCGTCGGACTCCGCTTCCGACACGTCCCCCGAGGCCGAGGCGCCTGCGGCGCCCCGCGCGTAACCGAGCAGCCAGGCGGGGAACGCGGTCAGGTCCGCGAGGACCACGTCGGCGCCCGCCGCGCGCAGCTCGTCCTCGCCGCACGGCCCGGTCGGCACGGCCACGGACAGGCACGCGGCGGCGCGCGCCCCGCGCACGTCGCCGGTGTGGTCGCCCACGTAGACGCTCGCGCCGTGCGCGCGCAGCGCCTCCGCCTTGCCCTCGGCCCACAGCCCGCCGACGACCGCGTCGGGTTCGATGCCCAGGTGCGCCAGGTGCAGTTCTGCGTTGGGCTGGTGCTTCGCCGTCACCACCACCGCCGTACCGCCGAGGGCCCGTACGGCTTCGACGGCCTCGCGCGCGCCGGGCATCGCGAGGGTCGGCTCGATGGCGAATGCCGGGTAGATCTCCCGGTACCGCTCGCCGGTCGCCGCGATCCGCTCCCGCGGGAACCAGACAGACAGCTCCTGTTCGAGCGGCGGCCCGAGCCGCGAGACCGCGAGGTCCGCGTCGACGTACACGCCGGTCTCCGCGGAGAGCGCACGGTAGGCGGCGTGGATTCCGGGCCGCGAGTCGATCAGCGTCATGTCGAGGTCGAAGCCGACGACCGGCCGGCCGGCGGCGGAACGCGGAGCAGTTCGGGAAGCCATGCGCCCCATTGTGCAGGGAGGCGGCCGGGGGCCCGCGGCGCCCGCCGGCTGGACTTGGGCTCGCCTTACCGACGCGGGTTCCCTGTGCCACCGCCCGGTGCGTCCCCCGCGGGCCGCGCGTCCGCGACCGTACGTCCCGCTCCCCGATTGGTCCCGATGTCTGCCGCAGCCCCGTTATCTTTTTCGCGGTACTGCAAGAGGGCCGCTGGCCTCCGGGCCCGGCATGACTGTTGCCCCCTGTCGACGGGATGGCCTGGGGGTGGTGTCACCGGGTCCGAGGGGTGCCGTCGGAGACGCTGATCAGAGGTCCGACCATCGCCCGGCCGGGCGCAATGCCAGGCCGCTCGCGGGCGGCAGGTCTGCATAACGTAGATGCGCGAGAACGGCCCCGACCGTCGAGGCCGGCACACATCGACGCATGTGGGGGCATGGTGATCAGTATCGACGGGGTGGGCGTCTTCCTGGGGCTGGACGTCGGCAAGCAGACGCATCACGGTCACGGCCTGACCCCGGCCGGGAAGAAGGTGTTCGACAAGCAGCTGCCGAACAGCGAACTGAAGCTGCGGGCTGTCTTCGACAAGCTCACGGCCAAGTTCGGTACCGTCCTGGTGGTCGTGGACCAGCCTGCCTCCATCGGCGCCCTCCCACCGACCGTCGCCCGGCACGCCGGCTGCCAGGTCGCCTACCTGCCCGGACTGGCGATGCGACGGATCGCCGACCTCTACCCAGGCGAGGCCAAGACCGACGCGAAGGACGCTGTGGTCATTGCGGATGCTGCCCGCGCCGTGCCTCACACCCTGCGCACCCTCGACCTGACCGATGAGGTCACCGCGGAGCTGACCATGCTGGTCGGCTTCGACCAGGACCTCGCAGGCGAGGCCAACCGCACCTCCAACCGCATCCGCGGCCTGCTCACCCAGTTCCACCCCAGTCTGGAGCGCGTCCTCGGCCCGCGCCTGGACCATCCGGCAGTGACCTGGCTCCTCGAGCGCTACAGATCCCCGCAAGCACTCCGCGAAGCAGGCCGCCGCAAGCTGGTCGAGGTCGCCCGGCCCCGAGCGCCGCGCATGGCCGAGCGGCTGGCCCACGACCATCTTCACCGCACTCGACGAGCAGACCGTCGTCGTCCCGGGCACCGGCACCCTCGACGTGATCGCCCCATCGCTGGCGAAGTCGCTGGCCGCCGTTCACGAACAACGCCGGGCCCTGGAAACCCGGATCGAGGCACTGCTGGAGGCCCACCCTCTTTCCCAGGTCCTGACCTCGATGCCCGGCATCGGCGTCAGGACCGCCGCAGTCCTCCTGGCCACCATCGGCGACGGCAGCAGCTTTCCCACCGCCGCCCACCTGGCCTCCTACGCCGGCCTCACCCCGGCAACCCGGCAGTCCGGCACCTCCATCCACGGCGAGCACGCCCCCAAGGCGGCAACCGGCAGCTGAAACGGGCGATGTTCCTGTCCGCGTTCGCAGCCCTCCACGATCCCGCCTCCCGCACCTACTACGACCGCTGCCGAGCCCGCGGAAAACCCACACCCAGACCCTCCTCCGCCTCGCCCGCCACCGCATCAGCGGCCTGTTCGCCATGCTCCGCGACAGAACCTTCTACCAACCCCGAACCCCACACACGGCTTGACGAAAGACATAGAGGCCCCCCGGCACGTACGCGCCGCCGCCCGCGGCCGGCGGCCGCAGGGCGCTGCTCACCCGGCGGGTGGTGTGGACGGCGGCGACTGCCGCGGCGCTCGTGGTCGTGGTCCTGGTCGCGCTGAGCCTCGCGGTCGGCGCGCGCGGTGCCGCCGCTGACCGCCGTCGACGCGGAGGTGGTGTGCCAACTGCGGGTGCCCCGTACGGTGATCGGCCTCATGGTCGGAGCGGCGCTCGCGCTCGCGGGCACGGTGCTCCAGGGCATCACCCGCAACCCGATCGCGGACCCGGGCATCCTCGGCGTCAGCCAGGGCTCGGCCGTGTGCGCCGAGCTGGCGATCACCTTCGCCGGGGTGCACACCCTCGACGGCTATGTGTGGTTCGCCTTCGCGGGCGCGGGCGCCGCCTCCGTCGCGGTGTACGCGATCGCCTCGCGCGGCCTCGGCGGCGCGAGCCCGGTCAAGCTGGCGCTCGGCGGCGCGGCCGTCAACGCGCTCCTGGTCGCCGTCAGCAGGGCATCCTCACGACGAACGCGGCCACGCTCGATGAGTTCCGGTTCTGGCAGGTCGGCTCGCTGACCGACCGTGGCTCCTCGGTGGCCGCGGAGGTCTGGTCGTTCCTGCTGGTGGGCGCGGTGCTCGTGGTGTACGTGGCGCGCGGGCTCGACGCGGGCTGCTGCCCGCCGCGGCGCTGATCGGTCCCGTGATGCTGCTGGTCTCGGACGTGATCGGGCGGATCGTCTTCCCGCCGGGCGAGGTGCCCGCAGGCGTGATGACGGCGCTAATCGGGGTGCCGTTCCTGGTGGTGCTGGCACGCAGGAAGGCGGTGTCGGCGTGAGCGCGACGAACGCGGCGGGCCAGGACCGCGCCGCGCGGCGGCCCGCAGGGTACGGGCTGGTGCGGCGCGGCCGCGGCTCGTTCCTGCTGCACCGGCGTGCGGCGCTCGCGGTGGCCGTCCTGGTGGTGCTGCTCACCCTGGTCTGCGTGGCGTACCTGTGCGCGGGCGACGACTTCGTGTCGCCCGCCCGTGTCGTGCCGGTGGTCCTGGGCGGCGGCGACCCCGCCGACCAGCTGATCGTGGGCACGCTGCGCGAGCCACGGATGGTGCTCGGGCTGCTGGTGGGCGCGGCGTTCGGCGTCTCGGGCGCGCTGATCCGGACCGTCGCGTGCAACCCGCTGGCGAGCCCCGACATCATCGGCATCAGCCAGGGGGCGGGCGTGCTGACGGTGGGCGCGCTGACCTTCGGCGTCACCTCGTACACGCTGCTGCCCTACCTCTCGGTCGCCGGCGGCGTCGCCGCCGCGGGCCTGGTGTACGTCTTCGCCTGGCGCGGCGGGCTGCACGCGACGCGGTTCGTGCTGATCGGCATCGGGTTCTCCATCGCGCTGAAATCGGTCATCACCCTGCTGATGACCAAGGGCGACGTGCTCGTCGCCCAGCAGGCGCAGGTGTGGATGACCGGCTCGCTCAATGGCCGCGGGTACGACCAGGCGCTGCCGCTGCTGATCGTGCCCGCCGTGCTCACCCCCGCGGCGCTGTGGGCCGCGTGGGCGCAGCGCACGGTGTCCCTCGACGACGACACGGCGCTCGGCCTCCGGCTGAACCGGGTGCGGCTCGGTCTCGTGCTGATCGGCGTGGTCCTCGCGTCGGTGGCGACCGGCGCCGCGGGGCCCGTGGACTTCGTGGCGCTGATGGCGCCGCAGATCGCGCGGCGGACGACGGGCACGGCCCAGATCCCGCTGCTGACGTCCGCGCTGGCCGGCGCGGTGGTCTTGGTGTTCGGCGACCTGCTGGCGAAGACGCTGTTCTCGCCGACCGAACGGCGCCGTGGGCGCGCCGTACCTGATCTGGCTGCTGGTCCGGCGGAGCGGTGCTCGCGCGCGGGCGACGGGAGGCACGGCATGAAGGAAGGCGACGGCGCGGCGGAAGCCGCGGGGACGCGGCTCGCGGCGCGGGAGCTGACGCTCGCCTACGACGACCGCACGGTCGTGCGGGAGCTGGACCTCGCGATCCCCGACGGCAGGGTCGCGGTGATCGTCGGGCCCAACGCGTGCGGCAAGTCCACAACGCTGCGGGCGTTCGGGCGGCTGCTGAAACCGCGCGCGGGCACGGTCCTGCCGACGGCGAGGAGCTTGGGGTCCGAGTAGGAACGGAACAGAAAACCGGTGTAGCCGTCAAAACTTTTGACGGGCCGTGAGCGGAGCCTCGTCGTGCAATCCCGAAGCTGCCGCAAAGTGGCAGGTAGCTCAGCGTGACGTTCCGGCCTCGGGTCCCAGCGAAAGTCAACGGACAGTGGATGGCGGTGGCGGTGATTCCGTTTCGGGGTCGGTTTGTCGAACTTCCATTGCCTGACACCCTGTCGGGATGTTGCCGCAGTAAATACCGGATTTACTGTGGCGGACCCTCTACCGTGATCATCGCGACCTGCGGCGGGTTCTCCGGCCGCCGTAGGCGAGGTGTACGCATTTACGGGCGCGGTCGAGCGGTATCTCACCGGAGCCGGGATCGCGAAGTCCTCTGCGCGGATCTATCGGATCTCGCTGACGACGTGGGGGGATGGTCGCCGGGCAGTCAGCGCCGACCGGTCGGGCCCGCCGCGGCGCGAAGCCGCCCGCCGTGCCCAGTCTCTGTCATCGGCGGCCCCGCACTACCGGAGGTGCTGGCCGAGCTGGCCGCCGCGCGGGCGGACGAGATAGACGCCGACACCGTCAACCGGGAGCTGTCCATCGCGCGCGAGGCGATCGGCTGGTGGCAGAGGCAGGGCTGGATCACCTGCGATCCGACGATCGGCATCGAGCGGCGCCCGGCCCCGCGGGACCGGACCAAGGCCCTGGCCGAGAGCCAGATCGCCGCCTTGTAGCGGCTGGAGGTGGCGCTTCGGGAGAAGACCTTCTGGAAGATGCTCTACGAATCGGCGGCCCGAGCCGATGAGGTGTTGTGCCTGAACGTGGAGGACCTGTACCCGCAGGACAAGCGCGGCAAGATCACCGCCAAGGGTGGGGCGACCGAGTGGATCCACTGGCAGTCCGGCACAGCCCAACTCCTGCCCCGCCTCATCGCCGGCCGCACATGTGGGCCGCTGTTCCTCACCGGCCGCAAGGCCCCGGCCGGGACCGCGACGCTGGACGTATGCGAGGAGACCAGCCGCGCCCGGCTCTCCTACCGCCGGGCAGAGGAGATCTTCGAGGAGTCCACCCGGCTGCTGGCCAACCCGCTTGCCCGGCCCGAGGACATCGAGGACCTGGAGGGGTGGACACTGCACCGGCTGAGGCACAGTGCGCTGACGCACGACGCGGAGAACGGCACCTCCACACCGATGCTGCTGGCCCGCTCCCGCCACTCCTCAGTCCGCTCCTTGGAACGCTACGCCCGGCCCAGAGTCGACGCGGTCGCCCGGCACGTCGCCGAGCGCGACCCGGCCGCCCGCCGCAACGCGCCCCACTGACCGCGAACTCGTATGGGACACAGCCGTCGACACCCCGAAGGAACTCATGATCTTCCGGTTGAGGGCCACCATCGTTCGCCGCCCTGCACGATCCCGCCTCTGGCCCGCCACCACATCAGCGTGCTGTTTCGCGATGCGTCGTGACGGCACCTGCCACGAAGCCAGAACCCCAAGCCTCACTCGAAGAAAAGCATAGGGCACCGGCGGCCCTCACGGGTTGTTGCTGCACGCGCCGGCCCACCGGCTCCGGCGCGTGCCCGGCCCCTCGGGGGAGTAAAGGCCGAGCACGCTCGGGGTTACCGCGTGGTGACTCTGAATGTGTTCCGGACCTTGCCCGTGTACTCCTTCACTTCATCGACCGAGGAGCCGGTGATGAGGATTCGGCCGATGTCCTGGCCGCGGGTCCCTTCATTGGCGTGGATCAAGTCGCCGGTCTTCTTCCAGAGCTGGACATCGAATACACCGGGAAGGGCTTCAAGCGTCTCGGCGGGGGTGATGAACTCGATGGTGCCTGTGCTGTCGGTCCAAAGAAATTCGGCCGCCGCAGGCCGGCGCGTCTCGGGCTTCCAGCGGTAGTCCGGATCAATCTCCGTTCTCACCCATGTGTAGGCGAGTTGCATGCCGTACGCCCCGGCGTAGATCATCGTGTTCCAGGCTCCGGCCATGCGTGCGGCGATCTCCCCGAAGACAATCTCGCCGTTGTCCTGCAGGTAGAACTCGGCATGCGTGATGCCTGTGGTCAGATCGAAGCCCTCAAGGAGGGTACGGTTCTGGCGTAGCAGCGCGAGATGCTGGGGGTCGTCGGTGTCGGCGTGGGCGATGCTGCCCAGCGGACCGTGGCCGTGATTATCGAGGATCGTCGCCGTGTACTCCGAGACGCTCTCGAAGACGACGGCGCCGTCTCGGGTGATCGCATCCACATGGAACTGACGGCCGTGAACGAAGCCCTCCACGCGGTAATCGTGTCGCTGCTCCTCAATGCTGGGCCAAAGTTGCCTGAGCTCGGCAGCATCGCTGACCTTGTAGGTGTTGATGCAGGAGACGCCGTCGTACGGCTTGACCACGAGTGGGTAGCCGACCTGGGCGGCGAACTCTTCCACGGTGGCGAGCGTGTGGGGTTGGCAGGATGCGGCGACGTTCAAGCCCAGCTCGGCGGAGCGGGCGGCCATAGCGTTTTTGTCGCGGAAGTACACGCTCTGCCGCGAGGTGATCCCAGGTATACCGAAGACGCCGCGCAGTTGGGCGGCGGGCTGCACGTCTTTCTCGTCCAGCGCGACGATGCGACGGATCGGCCGGTCGGCTACTGCTTGCTGGACTGCGTCGGTCAGGCTGTCGCGGCTGGCCGAGCGGTAGAAGGCTCGCTCCGCTCCCAGCTCCTCCGGGATGAAGGTGTTCTCGGGCGCGATGCAGACGGGCACCAGCTGGCTGTCGATGACGGCTTGGACGGCCTGGGTGAGGATTTCGAGATGCCGCTCCTTGGTGCCACGAAACAGGATGACGACCGCCGCCGTGGTGGTGTTGCTAGGCATGGGAACCTCTGCTCTCCTTCTATTTGACGGTGGTATGACCGGCGAACCAGGTGAGGGTGTCGTAGACGGCAGCCTCGACCGCTTTCTCACTGTCGGCCCTCGCGATGAACCGTCCTGCGCGCAGGTTCGATGCGGTGGTCTGATCCGGCACGGTGCGGCCGGGACCAAGTTCGACGGCTGCCTCGACCACAAGATCGCGGCGGAGTACGTCTCCTGTGGTGGGCATCGATACGATCTCTCCGGGTGAGGCAGCGAGGTTCGCAAAGCCGTAGCTGAGGTCATCTTGTGGCTCGGCCGGGATCTCAGGTTTCGCCTGGACGAGGGCGCGAGCCCATTCGGCGGTGAGGTCCAGGCCCAGTTTCCGCACCAGCATTTCCCGCACCAGGCCGCCGCTGACGCGGCCGGCGCATTCGCTGAACACCAGATGGTGGCCTTGGTCGAACGCTTCCAGGTGGAACACACCATCTGTGTGACCGAGAGCCGTCAGCGCGGCCGAGGTGAGAACCGTGGCCTGCTCATACAGGCGGGGGTGATCCTCAGGGTTGAGGAGGGTGCCACCGACAGGTCCGCCGGTCTTGATGGCGATGAGGTTCTGCAGGTAACGGGAAACGGCGAGCGTGCACAGGTGCCCGTCGCGGACGACGCCGTCGATCTGCAACTCCACGCCGTCGATGAACTCCTCGACCGCCCAGGGGCCATGACCGGTGTTGCCGGGGCGCCCTGCGGCGAGCTGGCGGGCGGCCGGTGCATCTTGCACCAAGTGGGTTTCGCGAGTGCCTTCCCCGGCCAAGGGCTTGACGACTAGCGGGTACACGTCCGAACCACTGGGCAGATCGTCGAGAGTGTCGACGGTGTGGCAGGCGGCAACGGGCAGCCCAGATGTACCGACCGCGGTCTTTTGAGCGACCTTGTCGCGTAGCAGCACTGCCGCGTTCACTGGTATGGCGCGGGCGCCCGCCAGAGCGCCAACGGTACTAGCGGTAACCATGCAACGTTCCAGATTCGTGCCCACCGCGGCAAAGCCAGCCATATCGATGTGGTGACGCTCAAGAGCCGCAAGGACTTGCTCGACGTCGGCGGGATCCGAGGCGGTGACGAGACCGCCATCAAAACCGACGCGAAGGGCGGTCGCTTTGTCAGCAGGAGTGACGATGCACGTGGGCGTGTAGCCGACGGCTTCAAGAGCTTGGGCGGCACCTGACCGCCAGCCGATGAGGAGAGCTTTCTTCACGAGGTTTCCCTGTCAGAGGCTGCTGGTGTAGATCGCGGTGATCAGGTCGGCTGTGATCTCCGGGTGGGGGTCGTTGTCGAGGTTGCCCGAGATGCGGTCCGCGAAGCCGTGGACGTCTTCCGCTGTGTAGCCGTAGTCACTCAGCCTCTGCGTCAGGCCGATGTCCTGCAGCAGGGACTGCACAGCGTGGCGGAGGTCAGTCGCACCGAGAAACTGGGCTACGACCATTGCCTCGTCACCGGCTACGTGCTCGACGGGCTCCAGCCAGGCCGGGTACAGCATGGCCAGGCCGGAGCCGTGGGACGGGCCGACACGTTCCGCCGTTCCGATCGCCTGCTGCATTCTGTGCGGGAGACAGGTGCTGGCCGTGGCCACGTTGATGCCGCCGAGCAGGGCACCGAACGCCATGGTGTCCCGGACTTCCGTACCCCTGTCACCGACAGCCAGGCGGCGCAGTGCCGGTGCCAGGAGCTCGACCGCTCGCTCCGAGAGAGCCTTGTTCATCTCGCCGGAACGGCGCGCGAGGAAGCCCTCGACAGCGTGAGCTAGGGCGTCGAAGCCCGAGTCGAGGGCGACGAGGTGAGGAAGCGTGTCGGTCAGCGACGGGTCGACGACCGCGACCTTCGGGAAGAGATCGTCGCCGCGTATGCCCGACTTGAAGTCCCGCGCCACGTCCGTGACGATCGCACCCTTGGTGACCTCCGCACCGCTGCCGGCCGTGGTCGGTACTGCGATCACTGGCAGCGAGTCGGGGGAGGTGGCCAGGGTGCGTCCGATGAGCCCGGCGACCGATTCGTGTCCTATTCCGACTGCCACAGCCTTCGCGGCGTCGAGCGCGCTGCCCCCGCCCAGTCCGACGACCACCTGGGCGCCGAAGCGTCGGGCCTGCCGGATCGCCGCATCCACCTCGTCCGACCGGGGATTGGCGGAGATCCGGTCGCACACCTCGGCCTTGACGCCAGCGGCAGACAGAATCGCCTGGACACGAGCTAGTACACCCGACGTCCGCATGGCGTAACGACCGCAGACGATCAAGGTGTGGTCGCCCCAGGCGCGGACGTGCGTCCCCAGCTCCTCAAGACGGCCTCGGCCGAAGACGATCCGGGTCGGAACATGAAAGTCAAACATCGTCAAATCTCCGTCCAGGACATGGCGGCGTTCTCGCGCAGAGCGCGAAGGGCAGGGAGGTCCGCCTCGCCCAGATAGCACAGTGCGGAGCCGCCACCGGTCGAGGTGGGGCCGTCAAAGGGGAGCTCGGACACGGTGTCCCCACCGAGGAGTATCGCCTCGACCCCCGGAGCAGAGGCCCAGTTCAGCAGTTGTATCGAAGCGTGCCGGAACCCCTTGAGGTACAGGCTCGGTGTTCCGGCCAGCACGGCCCGGCATCCGCTGCCGCCGAACTCCCGCATGAGGTCCGCCAGCCAGGTTTCCAGACGGAAGTCCACGATGGCGAAACCGGGGGGAACGCCTTCCGCCACGCGGATCTCGCGCGGATCCGTGAAGGAGTCCCCGGACCTGCGGGCGATGACCACCCGGCTGGGCACGTGGATGCGGGCCGCCGCAGAGCCCAGGATCTCGTCTGTGGCTTTCGCACAGCGTTCAGGCTGTTCGCCGAGTTCGGAGTCGCCCACCTGGTGGCCCAGCGCGCCCAGCACGTGGTTCAGGACGGCTCCGGCCGGTACTACGACGTCGTACGTACGGGAGAAACTGCGCAGTCCGATGAGGGTCTTCTCCGGTTTGACGCCGCCCAGTACCGCGAGGGACGGGACGGACGGATCGGCGCCGGACCAAGGGGAGAGTCGTTCAAGCTCCACGAGCAGGCTGCGCGTGGCCCACCCGGGAAGGAACTTCAACAGCCCGGTGTTGGAGGCGTGTTCGCGGTGGGCCTTGGAGAAGCCGCCGACCGCAACCGCGTCTCCGAGACGGGCGAACCGGGCGCCAAGCGCGGGATCGTTGGCTTCCTCTCCCGGGTGGTGCCGTGTGTTCCCGAAGAGCGCCACCTCACCGGGGGCCAGCGCATGGGAGTGTTCGACAGCTGAGTCGCTGGTGTTCTCCGGAACGTAGACCACGTTCCTGCCGAGCCGCCCGCTCAGATAGGTGGCGATATCACCCAGGTGCTGTGCCGAACCGTCCTTGTGGCGGCCCTGGTGAGAGAGCACCGCCACCCGTGCCCCGGCGTCGGCGAGACGGGCGATGTCGGCCAGCTCGGTGTCGATCCGGCTGGTGTCGCGCATGCCCGATGCCACGTTGAACCCGGCCGAGAAGATCCAGCGTTCCCCGCTGACGATCCGCCGGTCGAGGAGCGAGCGGGGGACGTCCTGCGTTGCTGTGACCTGTACCGAGGGGTTCACGGTCACAGCCCGTACGTACGCAGGGCGGCTGTCTCGTCCAGTCCGAACATCACGTTCATGTTCTGGATGGCCGAACCGGCAGCTCCCTTGACCAGGTTGTCGGTGACCGACAGGAGTTTGACGATGCCTCGCTGGGCGTCGTAGTCGGCACCGATGTGGCAGAAATTCGAGCCCATGACTCCGGCCACGCTCGGATAGACGTCGTACTCCTTGGAGTTGATCCCTCCCGACTTGGGGAAGGTGTTCACCCGTACGAAGAACTCCTTCTCGCCGTCCCGGCCGTAGAAGTCGGTGAGCAGCTGGAGGATCCGCTCACGCGTCATGCCGTCTCGCACGCTGGGGTGCACGGCCAGGTTGGCCTGCAAGTAGATGCCACGGGCGAAGTTGCCGTGGGCGGTGTTGAAGTCCACGGTCAGCGGACGGCCCGCCTCGTCTGCTAGGTGGGTTTCCAGTTCCGGACCATGCCGATGGCCTTCCATGCTGTAGGGCAGCATGGAGTTCAGCACCTCCGCGTGCATGATGGACCGCTTAGGCTTGTTGCCGGCCCCGGTCGTGCCGTTGACGGCACTGATGTGGACGGGGGCGTCGAGGTCGGCCCACGTGGCACGCAGCAGTGGAGTGAGGGCCAGGATCGCGGTGATGACGTAACACCCCGGATTGGCGACGACTCGCGCCTTGGCAATGGACTCGCGGTTCAGTTCCGTCACGCCATAGACGGCCTCGGGCAGGAGCTCGGGAGTCGCGTGAGCGGAGCCGTAGACCCGCTGGTAGACGTCGGGGTCGGAGAAGCGGAAGTCGGCGCTGATGTCGACGACGCGGATCCCTCGGTCGAGGAACCAGGGCGCGTTGCGCATGGCCTCACCTGAGGGCGTGCAGAAGAACACCACGTCGAGCCCTTCGGCCCGGCGCTTGAGGTCGTCGAGGCCGAGGAACTCCAGACCGCTGCCCAAGAGGTTGGTGTGGAGGCGCTCGAACTGTTCGTCGCCGCGTGCGGTCGGCAGGATACGGCCGACGTCAGGGTGATTGAGTAGCAGTCGGCACAGTTCGCCGCCGGTGTAGCCGGTGGCGCCCACGACGCCGACGCTCATACCGTCGTTCTTCAGTGGCATGGATGTGCTTTCTTGATGGTGGGCCAGACCTGGCCTGGAACGGTCAGACGACGCGGGTAGGAGCATCTTGTCCGGAGAGCCCCAGGGCGAGACCGTCGAGGAGCATCGCGCCGATGTGGTTCTGGGAGTCGACCGACATGGCCCCGATGTGGGGCGTGAGGACGACATTGTCCAGTTCCGCCAGCCGGGTCGGCTCGCGTTCGACGGCAAGGACGTCGATGGCGGCCCCGGCGATGTGCCGTCGCGCCAGGGCGTTGTAGAGGTCGGTCTCGTCGACCACTCCTCCGCGGGAGACGTTGACGAGGTAGGCGCCGGGCTTCATCGTGGCCAGCTCCGCCGCGGTGACGAGGTTGCGGGTGTGATCGTTGAGAGGGCACGTGAAGGCGACGACATCGGCCTCGCGGAGCACTCCGCCGGTGGCCATCAGCGTGATGCCCGTCCGCGCGAACTCCGCTTCGCGTTCCGGAGTGGGACGGCTCACCGAACCCACCACCCGCATACCGACGCCGCGCGCCAATGCGGCCAGGCGGGAGCCGATGTCGCCCAGCCCGACGATGCCCATTGTCTTGCCAGCCAGTTCGATGCCAGCCAGCTCGGACTTCTTCCACAGGTTGCCGCGGATCTGCCGGTCCGCGAGGGCAATGTGACGCGTCACGGCGTAGGTGAGTCCGAGGGCCAGTTCGGCCACCGCGCCGGAGGACACGCTCGGAATGTTGAAAACCTGGACACCTGCGCGCTCGGCCGCCGCGAGGTCGATATTGTCGGTTCCGTTGCCCGCTCGGGCGATCACCTTCAGCTGGGTGGCTGCCCCAATGACGTCAGCCGGCAGCTTCACGCCGCTGCGCAGCACGATCGCGTCCATGCCGCGCAGGAGGTCGACGAGTTCGGTCGTGGACGGCTGCATGCGAACGATGACGTCGTACGCCGTGCGGAGTTCTTCCAGCGCCTGAGGAGCGATGGGGTCGACGACCAGAACCTTGTGGCGAGCGGGTGAGGAGGGGGGAGCTGAGTTCACGGGGTGCGTTCCCTGTCGGTCTGAATGATCGCGAGGAGCCCGCCTGCAGGGGCCCAAAGGCGCCCCGGGGGCAGCCCTGAACGGGCATGCCCCCGCGGCTTTTCGGCAGGAGGCCGAGGCGAGGGGATCAGGCGTCGAGCTTCTGCCACTCCTTGAGCTGCTGGAGCTCGAAGACGTCACTTACTGCGGCGATACGGTCCTCCAAGTCGGTGGAGTCACCGTGCCTGCAGATGGACTCGAACGTCTCGCGCAGCGAGGCGACAGTGGCGCGCAGCCCCTGGTTGGCGTAGATGACGACGGACACGCCGGCCTTGGTGATGTCGTCCACGTGCCAGTCCGGGTAGGTGGTGGGAACGATGACGACTGGCCGGCGGCCGTCCCAGCGCGACAGGAACTCCTCGACCTGGTCCTTGGTCTTGGACTTGGAGTGGATCAGCACGGCGTCGGCACCGGCTTCGCAGTAGGCGTGGGACCGCTCCAGGGCAACGTCCACACTCAAGCCGTTGATCAGCGCCTCGGTGCGCGCGACGACGAAGAAGTCCTTCGTGGCCTGGGCGTTCTTCGCGACACGGATCTTGCTGCAGAAGGACTCCGTGCTCAGCAGCGTCTGGTCACCGCCCGCGAAGCTGTTGAGCTTTGGGAACAGCTTGTCCTCCATGCAGACGGCAGTGATGCCAGCGGCCTCGTACTCGTGGACCATGTGCACCACGTTCAGGTTGTTCCCATAGCCCGTGTCGCAGTCAGCGATGACCGGTATGCCGAGCGCCTTTTGCATGTTCGCTGCGGCCTCAAGGTACTCCGTCATTGTTAGAACGCTGGCGTCGGGAAGGCACCGGGCTGCGGACACCTCAAGACTGGAGGACCACACGGCGTCGAAGCCCGCCTGCTCCGCGAGCACGCCGCCCAGTGCGTCATGGGCACCGGCCACGCGGACCAGTTCGCCCTTTTCCACCAGCGATCGGAAGGAGGGGTACGAACGCTTGAGCATCTATTTCTCCAATATGTTGTGGGCACACAGAGTACGGTGAGACATTCCAAGAGGATTGAGGGAAGTCACACACGAAAGCAATCTTCCGCCCGATGAACGGAATTTCGTTCGTCGAGTGGACGAGATGGGCCAAAGAATGAATCTAGGCAGCCACAGAAATCTTCGGAGCATCCTTATCGGCGGCCCGCACCAGCGGAACACACAGTGTTCCGACGGCCCCGAACATGATTCCCAGGACAATCCAGCCGAATGCGCCGACGTTGATGACCAACGCGGTCACGAGCATGGGGCCGACGAACTGCTGGAGGCCGCGCCCGAGAGCGAAGACTCCCTGATACTCCCCTTGGCGCCCCGGTGGCGGAAGCTCGAATGAGATACCCCAGCTTCCGGCCGCCTGATAGATCTCTCCGAACACCAAAACCACGGCCGCCAAGACGATAAGGGGGGCCACCCACGTGTCGGAGACAGCAGCGGTTCCAGCGAAAAACAGACAGGAGACCAGCAGAATGAATCCTGATCGCCTCTGCAGTATTGCAGCGCCCTGGGCTGTTTCTCCCCCTCTGCTCAACCGTACTTGAAGAAGCAGGACGAGCAGCGTGTTGGATATTATGACCACAGAGTTGAGGCTGCCGGATTCCCGCAGCCGGATGGTGATCCACAACGGAATGCCGATGTTCAACATCGCATTGTGAAGCTCCAGGAGCCCGCTGGCGAGCGTGACAGCGATGAAACGGTAATCGCGCAGGGCGGCCCAGCTCCCTATCCCGGCCTGCCGTCCACCCTGTCCCGGCCGCATCGGTGCACGGAGGCTCAGGGTCACCACCGCACAGATCAACTGGGTGCAGGCATTGACTCCGATCACCGAATAGAACGCCTGGCGGGTACCTGCCGCCAGAGCCACGCCGGCCAGAGCCGCACCGGCCATGGAGCCGAGGTTGAAGATACTGCGCATCTGGGCGCGCACCTTCGTCGCGGTCTCTCTCCCGAAAAGGCTGAACGTCAGGGTGGCCCGCAAAGGGCTGCCGGCCGCCTCCCCGACCGCTATCAGACAGGCAACCACCGCGAACGCGGCGAAGGTGTCACTGAAGCAGTACAGAGTGAAAAGGACAGAAAGAGCAGCGTAGTTGCCAGCCAGCAGCGGCCGTGCTCCGAACCTGTCGGCGAATCTTCCCGCTGGGACCGTGGACAGGAATCCGAAGAAGCCCGCGATGGAGAGGATCACTGCGACGGCCTGTGGCGAAAAACCGATCACTCGGGTGAAGAAAATCGCACTGGAAGTCAGAAAGATCCCGGTACCCGTCGACTGTATCAGCGTAAGGAAAGCGAGTCTGCGTGCAGTACGGGTTCGAGGAACCAGGTCATCACATAGGCCACGAAGTATCCGATTCACATAGTCCCCCTTTTTCCTCTACTCCGCATGCCCCGACGGCATGCGGCGCGAATCGGGTGAGCAGTAGCGAGGTCAAGCCTCCCGTATTCACGCCATGGAGAGCCTTTGCAACGCCAATCGTCAGATCGGCAGGCTCCTGCCGTCAGGCTCGATCATCCTGACCAGGGATCGAGGAGGTGTCAAGAAATTAAACTTCAGGCAAATCTTTCGCTGATTAAACGTACAACTTAAGGGCTGTCTGGGATAAAGGTGTAATTTGGGGCCTTTGCCTGTTTCGAGGATGCGAATCCTCATCGCGAACGGACTGGCAAAAAAGTGATTGCGTTTGGCAATGGAGCGGATAAAATGCCACCTCGCTTAATTCCTGTCGATCACGACTGTGTGTCGACAGTGCTGAAGGCGCTCACGGGAACAGCTGCTAGCGTCCTGTCACGTGAATGACAGCGTGTACGTGGGCAACGCAGGCAAAGATGCGGCACTGGACCGGGGTTGGCTCCTGGGGCACTTTAAGGACGTAGGCGATCCGCGCCACAGTGAGGCTGTGGAGATCAAATGGGGTGTCCATCCCCGCGGCGATGAGCGATCGCAGTGGGTGAAGGGCGAGGAACGCACAGCGCTCCTGGTTCTCATCAGCGGACGCTTCCGCGTTGCGCTCCCGGGCCGCAGCGTTCTTCTGGAACAGCAGGGTGATTACGTCGTATGGGGGCGCGGGGTCGATCATTCATGGTTCGCAGAGGATGAGTCGGTAGTGCTGACCGTTCGGTGGCCATCCGTGCCCGGCTACGCGGTGACGGAGCGGGATCAGGCGCGACTGCAGACCTGACCACGAAGGACCGATGGCGCGAGACCGGCGAGAACCGCTGGCCAGCCCACTGCAGTGCGCACCCGTCCTCGGACCGCCGTCCTCCCCGTGGGACGGTGGCCGGAGCGAGTTCTACGCTTCGGGAGCTGGCGAGGGTGTGACGGCGGCGCAGAGCCGAGCGCCTGGCATGTGACGTGGCGGGCATCAGCCCAACGTCGCCGGCCGCCCTGAAGATGCCGCGCGCACCTCCCCGCCCGCGCTGCCCCGTCTATCACATGGGGTGATGTTCAGGGCTGGAATCGGGGATCACCTCACGCTCCACCAGGCCACCTGGCACCGTCTCGCGCGAATCACGCCGACGATCAAGGAGCGGGCGGTGCTCACCAACTTTCTGAGCGAGGAACAACGCAGGCGCTTCGGCCACTTCACCGAGGACCCGGACGAGGGACAGCTCGCCGGGTCCTTCCTGCTGGATCAGACCGCGCGGCGCCGGGCGATGGCCACCCGTGGCGCGGGGAACCGGCTCGGCTGGGCCGTTCAGCTCGGCACCATCCGCTACCTGGGCACCTTCCTGGAGAATCCCAAGGAGGTCCCTGCCATGGTGGTCGGTTACGTCGCCGAGCAGCTCGGCCTGGAGCCCGACGACTTCGCCGGATACGGCACCAGCGAGGCTCGCTGGGACCACCAGGAGCAGATCCGCGAGGGCTACGGGTACACGAAGTTCGAGTTCGACCAGTGGTTCGCGCTCGCCCGTTGGCTGTATCAGCGAGCCTGGATCGGCAACGAACGCCCCACCCTGCTGTTCGACCTGGCCACCAAGCGGCTGGTGGACAAGAAGGTGGTCCTGCCCGGGGTAACCGTGCTGGAGCGGCTGGTCTCCGGCACTCGCGAGCGGGCCGAGAAACAGCTATGGGCCACCCTCGCCGGAGCCCCGACCGCCGAGCAGGCCGACCGGCTGCAGCAGCCGGTCGTCGTCCCCACGGGCAAGCGCCTCTCCGAGCTGGACCGTCTGCGCCGCTCCCCGAGCGACATCTCGGCGCGCGGGGTGGGCAAAGCCCTGGAACGATACGAACCGCTGCACACCTTCGGCGGTTCCGCGTGGGACCTGGACGCGATACCTCCGGAACGGCTACAGGCTCTGGTGCGGTTCGCCAAGGCCGCCCATGCCCAGGCCGTTTCCGACCTGAGAGGAGACCGGCGCCTGGCCACCCTGGTCGCGTTCGCCGCAGTCATGCCACAGCTCGCCGCCGACGAGGCCATCGAGGTCTTCGACCTGGTGATGGGCGACATCATCCGCAGCTCCGCCACCAAGATGACGAAACAGCGGCTGCGGACCCTCAAAGACCTCGACGCCGCGGCGATCGAGCTGCGCAAGGCCTGGCTCGCCATCTGCACCACCGCCGCCGACCCCGAGGGCGACCTGCTCACGACGCTCGACGCAATGGACGTCGGCCCCGTCCATGCTGCGGCCGACACCGTCAAGCTCCTCGCACAGCAGCCCGACGACGGCGCCGAGCAGATGCTCGCCGCCCGCTACAACACCATCGCCCGCTTCCTGCCCGGCCTGCTCAAGACGTTCACCTTCGAGGCGAGCCCGGCCGGCGAGCCCGTCCTGGACGCGATCGGCTTCGTGAAGTCCCTCAAGGGCCGGCGCCGCCCCATCCAGGCATGGGAGATCCCCGCCAAGGTCCTCACCTCCGCCTGGCCGCGCCTTGTCTTCCCGCCTCCGCCGATGCCCGTGGGCAGCGTGGAAAAGCGCGCTCTGATCGTCGCGTCCGCCGAGGCCCTGCGCGCAGCGCTGCACCGGCACGAGGTGTTCGTACCGGGTCTGCGCAAGTGGGGCAACCCCAACGCCCGCCTGCTCGGCGACGCCGCATGGGAGGCGGCCCGCACAAGGGTCTGCGAGGAACTCGACCTCGACCCCGAACCCAGCAAGATCCTCGCCGAGTGGACCGACCGGCTCGACAAGGCCCACCGGGAGTTCGCCGACGGCCTGGCCGCCAACCCCGCCGTACGCATCGAGCAGCAAAACGGCCGCGACCGCATCATCCTCACCGGCCTCGACCGTCTGGACGAGCCCGCCTCGCTGGTCGAGCTGAACAAGGAGGTCGAGGCGAGGATGCCCGCCGTCGACTTGCCCGAGATCGTGCTGGGAGTCAACTCCTGGGTCCCCTACCTCGGAGACTTCACCCACGTCTCCGAGGCCAGCTCCCGCATGGACGATTTTGAGCTGTCCTTGGCTGCGGTCCTCACCTCCGAGGCCACGAACGTCGGGATCGAGCCGATCGTCCACGACGGCGTCGATGCGCTCAGCCGCGACCGGCTCTTCTGGGTCGAGCAGAACTATGTGCGCGCCCAGACCCTCTCGATGGCCAACGCCCGCCTGGTCGACTACCACATGCGCCTGCCCCTGGTGCAGGCGTGGGGGCGCGGCGAGTTGGCCTCCGCCGACGGGCTGCGCTTCGTCTCCCCGATCCGCACCCTCAACTCCGGGCCGAACCCGAAGTACTTCGGTACCCGCCGGCGCGGGGTGACGTTCTACAACTTCCTCTCGGACCAGTTCAGCGGCCTGCACGGCATCCTGATCCCCGGCGCCCAGCGCGACTCCTTCTACATCCTGGACGGACTGCTGGAACAAGAGACCGCTTTGCGACCCGTCGAGGTCACCTCCGACACCCACGGCGCCAGCGAGATCGTCTTCGGGCTCTTCCGGCTCATGGGCTACCAGTTCTCCCCGCGCCTGGCCGACGTCGGCAGCGCCACCTTCTACCGCGCCGACTCGGACGCCGACTACGGGCCGCTCAATCCGGTCACTCGCGACAAGGTCAGCCTCAAGCAGATCACCGCCCACTGGGACGAGATGCTCCGTCTCGCCGGCTCCCTGCACTCCGGCACCATCAAAGCCTCCAAGGCCCTGCGCGTCCTGGCGCCGGGCGGCAAGCCCACCCTCACCGGCAAGGCCGTCATGGAACTCGGCCGCCTGAACCGCAGCGCGTACCTGTCCTCATACTTCACCGACGAACTGTTGAGGCGCCGGGTCAAGACCCAGCTCAACCGGCAGGAATCCCGCCACGAACTCGCCTGAAAGATCTTCCACGGAACAGAAGGGCGAACTGAGGCAGTCCTACAGAGAGGGCCAGGAAGACCAGCTCGGCGCGCTCGGACTGATGCTCAACATCGTCGTTCTGTGGAACACGGTGTACTTCCAGAAGATCATCGGAGAGATGCGGGCCGAGGGCATCCATGTTCGGGACGAGGACATCGCCCGCCTCTCGCCGCTGAAGTTCGCCCACATCAACTTCCACGGCCGCTACAGTTTCGCGCTGCCCAACGAGGTTCAGGGCGGACAGCTCCGCTCCACCGCCAAGCCCGAAACGGCCTCCACCACGATCTAGGAAGCACCTCCGTCCGGCTTGCCTATGCCCGTGCTCTGGGCGAGCCGGTAACGGACTTTCTCGTGCGACAGCCCCACCTGGCCGCCAATCTGCCGCAGCCCCCAGCCCTCCGCCTTCGCCGAGGCCATCCCCTCATCCAGGGCCATGTCCGTCACCTCGCCCAGCGCAGCCCGCAACTGCATGAGCAGCCGCAGCCGGATCGCCGGGGCCAGTTCATCCAGACCGGCACAGAACCGCGCCACGTCCGCTTTCAGGAAACCGATCGTCGGGTCGTCGCTCACCCGCACACCCTGGCAGCCTCACTCACTGCCCGTCAAAAAATTTGACAGCTACGCCGGTTTTCTGTTCCGTTCCTACTCGGACCCCAGCTTGCGTCCCTGCCGGCGCGGCGCGTCGCCCAGTCCATCGGCCTGCTGCCGCAGTCCCCGACGGCGCCCGAGGCAATCACCGTCGCCGACGG
This sequence comes from Streptomyces sp. NPDC047002, assembly GCF_040704505.1. Classification (NCBI taxonomy): domain Bacteria; kingdom Bacillati; phylum Actinomycetota; class Actinomycetes; order Kitasatosporales; family Streptomycetaceae; genus Streptomyces; species Streptomyces sp. NPDC047002. The sequence goes on along the minus strand of NZ_JBEYWC010000006.1, from coordinate 202,815 downwards.
GCCCACCACCTTCCTGGACATCGCCCACCAGGTGGAGATGCTCGACCTGGTGCGCCGCCTCGACCACGAGCGCGGCAGGACCGTCGTGACCGTCCTGCACGACCTCAACCGGGCCGCCAGGTACGCCTACCACCTCGTCGCCGTGAAGGCGGGCCGCGTCGGCGCGCTGACCGCGCTCGGTCAGCGGACGCGGCGGGAGCGCCAGACGAGGAAGAGTGCCGAGGCGACGGCCGCGACCCGGACCACGACCGGCCAGGTGTCGGCGAGCGCGTCGGCCATGCCACCCTTCGGGATCGGGTCGCCCCAGCGGTCGTTGAAGCGGCCCCAGAGCCAGACCAGGCCCGCGGCCACCGACACGCCCGGCAGCCAGAAGACGGCGACCTTCGCCTCACTGCGCGTCAGGGTCCGCGAGAAGTAGGCGAGCACCCAGCCCGCGAGCAGCGCCCAGATGTTGCCGAGGACCGCGCCGACCACCAGCAGCGCGGCGGTCAGCAGCAGGAACGGGTTGGTCAGGCCGAAGCCCGCGCCCTCCACCGCGCGCCTGCGGCGCCACCAGGCGCGCCGGGGCCCGCCGGCCTCCTCGACCGCCTCGACCTCCTCCTCCACGGCGGGAACGGCCTTCTGCAGCGGCACGGTCGCCGCGCCCTCCGGCCGTGGCGGGCGCAGTATCTCGGGGATCTCGACGCCGCCGACGAACCCGCCGACCTGCAGCTGCCCCGACCCCATCACGTCGGGCCCCGGCCCCGGCTGCACGCGCCACCAGTCGGTCGAGCCGCCCCGCGGGGGTGCGCCGCGCTCGTCCATGCCCGCGAGGTGCGGACCCGTCGGCATGGAGGGGGCGGACGTCGGCTGCCGCGGCACGCCGGGGCCCGTGGCCGACGCCTCGTCACCGCGGCCCACGGCCCGGCCCGTTCCCGCTCCCGCGGAGCCGACGACGGTCTCCGGCGTCCCGAGCTCCCCCAGGATGCGCTTGACCGAGGCCGTGGTGTCGCCGCCCTCGCCGCCGCGCCGCCTGTCGATCTCGCCGCGCAGCGAGGAGACGAGCCTCATACGCTCCGACGACGGCATCTGTCGTTGATGAGCCACGTCGCCGACGCGGCTGAGGTAGTCAAAGACCAGCTGGTCGCTCTCGATCCCCACGCACGCGATGGTGTCGGAGTACTCAGCGCACGTCCAGTGCCGCCGCGGGGCGGGCGGCGCCCGGCGCGGCCGTACGCCGGTCCGTGCGCCGGTTCCGTACGTACGCCGGTCCACGGGCCGGTCCGTGCGCCGGGTTTGTACGTCCCCCGTACGCGCGGCCTTCGCGCCGTCAGGTGCCGCTGGGCGGCGCGCTCATCGCGGCCGCGAGGAACGTGACGGCGTAGCGCCTGGCCGCCTCGCCCGCCGCGGGGACCCGGCAGCCGGGGGAGGGGCGGTTGTGGACGTCCACGCGGTCCACGGCCGTCACGGCGAGGATCCCCCGCATCCGGAACCACAGCTCCTCCGGCGTGAGATCGGGCAGCGCGCGCCGGAACGCCGCCAGATAGCGCTCGCCGACCGCGCCCTCGGCAGGGCCCGTCCAACTGCGCGCCTCCTCCGCCGGGTCGCCGAGGATCGTCACGATCAGCCGGGACCTCCGGGCGCCGCCCTCGTCGCCTGCCGGCATCCCGTCGAACAGCGGCCCCGCGAACGCCTCGACCAGGTCGGCGACCGGCGGCTCCGGCGTCCTGGCGAGCAGGGCGTCGAGCCCGGCGCGCTGCGCCGCGGTGATGGGCTCCGTCACGCGGCGGGCGACCGCGGCGAGCAGCTCGGCCTTCGAGCCGAAGTGGTAGCCCACCGCCGCCAGGTTCGCCCCGGCGCGCTCGGTGACTGCGCGGATCGAGGTGCCGCGGTAGCCGCGCTCGGCGAAGAGGTGCTCGGCCGCGTCGAGGAGCTGGGTGCGAGTGTCGGTGGGCGCCATGGATGCGTACTGTAACGTTCGTTTGAATCAAACGAACGTATGAATGAATCCCGTCGGTGACGTCGGTGACGTCGCCGACGTCGCTGCCGTCAGTGACGTCGGTGACTGACGACATCAGCGGAACGACAACAGCAGGGGTCGCCATGAAGCTGCTCGTGTACGGCGCCGGGGTCCTCGGCAGCCTGCTCTCCGCCCGCCTGTACGAGGCCGGGCTCGACGTCTCGCTCCTCGCAAGGGGCAAGCGTCTGGCCGCCCTGCGGCGGCACGGGGTGCTCCTCGCCGAGGAGAACGGCCCGGCCGTCAGACGCGTACCGGTGCCGGTGGTCGAGCGCCCGGACGGCGGGTACGACCTGGTCGCCGTCCTCGTCCGCACCCACCAGGTCGCCGCGGTGCTCGAACCGCTCGCCGGTCTCACGAGCGACGTGCTGTTCCTGCACAACTGGGCGGCGGGCCCGGGGCCGCTCGGTGCGGTGCTCGGCCGCGAGCGGGTGCTGCTCGGCTTCCCCGCCCTGTCCGGCGGCACGATGGACGGCGACGTGGTGCGCCACCGCGCGGCCGGCGGTCCGGGCCGGGGCATCGCGATGCCGGTCGGCGAGCCCGGCGGCCGCGCCACCCCGCGGCTCGACCGGATCGTGCGGACGTTCCGGGCTGCCGGGATCCGCACCAGGGCCGAGCCGCGGATGGAGTCCTGGCTCGCGACGCACGCCGCCTTCTCGGTGCCGCTCGGGCAGGCGGCGCTCGCCGCAGGCGGCCCCGCGGCGCTCGCCGACGACCCGGAAGCGGTCCGCGGCATGGTCCGCCGCATGCGGCAGCAGCTTGCCGCCCTGCCGGCGCCGCCGGTCCCCCGCGGGTTCGCCGCGCTGCGGGCCCTGCCCGAGGGGCTGCTCGTGCCCGTGCTGCGGCGCTTCCTGCGGAGCCCGACGGCCGTGCACAGCGGACTGAGCGACCTCTCGCCCGCGACGGCGGCCGAGCTCGACCTGCTCGCGGAGCAACTGCGGGCGGGGGCGCCGGCCCGCGTCCGCTGATGCGCCGCGGTCACGCGCCGCCGCCGCGGCCGGACCGCGGGCCGCCGCCGCGCGCACGCGGGGGCAGGACCGGCGCACCGCGGGCCGCCGCCGCACGCCTCCCGGGCCGGGCCGACGCACGGCGGGGCGTGCGGCGGGCCCGCGGCGCCGCCGTCACGGGCTACCTTGGGTCGGATGGGCAGGACGGGCCGTACCGAGGAGGCACAGGTGTCGGAAGGACCCGAGGCGACGAGCGGCGCGCCACGCGGCGGACGCGGCAGCACCGGCGGCGACGGCCGCGCTGCCGCCGCCCCCCGCACCCTCGCCGAGGCGCTGCGCGCCCGCGGCGACGCCTCGCTCGGCGCGCTGCTGCGCGCACGCCCCGACCTGCTCTCCCCCGTGCCGAAGGACCTCTCCGAGCTGGCGGGGCGTGCCGGCACCCGCGCCTCCGTGGTCCGCGCGCTCGAACGGCTCGACCGCTTCACCCTCCAGGCGGCCGAGGCCCTCGCCGTCGCCCCAGAGCCCGCCACGCTCCGGGCCCTGCGCGGCCTCCTCGCGGGCGACGACGGCGACGAGGCCGTCGAGGCCGCGCTGCCCAGGGCCCTGGAGACCCTGCGCGACCAGGCCCTCGTCTGGGGCGACGACGAGCGCCTGCGCCTGGTGCGCACGGCCCGCGAACTCCTCGCGCCCTCCCCCGCGCACCCCTCCCCCACGGGCCTCGGTCCGACCGTCGCCGAGGCGATCACCGGCATGTCGCCGGGCCGCGTCCAGGAGATCGTCGCCGCCGCGGGCCTTCCCACCACGCACGACGCGGTCTCCGCGGTGGCCGCGCTGACGGACCTGTTCACGGACCGCCACAGGATGGCGGCGCTCCTCGACACCGCGCCGGGCGAGGCGCTCGGCGTCCTCGACCGGCTGGTGTGGGGGCCGCCGTACGGGGAGGTCACGGCGAACCCGACGCCGCCCGTGCAGTGGCTGCGCGACCGCGGCCTGCTGCTGCCCGCTTCGCCCCGCACAGTGGTGCTGCCGCGCGAGGTCGCGCTGCACCTGCGCGGCGGCCGGGCGCACCGGCGGCCCGAGCCGGTGCCGCCCGCGCTCGAACCGCGCGGCGCCTACAGCCCGCAGGTCATGGACAGCGCGGCGGCCGCGCAGGCGTTCACCGCGGTCGGCACGGTCGAGGAGCTGGGCAAGGAGTGGAACGAGGGCGGCCCCGGCGTCCTGCGCGCAGGCGGGCTCTCCGTGCGCGACCTGAAGCGGACGGCCGCCGCCCTCGACACGACCGAGCCGCTCGCCGCGTTCTGGCTTGAACTGGCGTACGGGGCCGGTCTGATCGCCCCGGACGGCGAGGCCGACGAGCGGTACGCGCCGACGCCCGCCTACGACGACTGGCAGGAGCTGCCCGCGCCCGAGCGCTGGGCGGCCCTCGCCACCGCGTGGCTCGCCGCCACCCGCGCGCCCGGCCTGGTCGGCGGCCAGGACAGCAGGGGCCGTACGCTCTCCGCCCTCGGCCCCGACCTGGACCGGGGCGCGGCCCCCGAGGTCAGGCTGCGCGTCCTCGCACTGCTCGCGTCCCCGCCCGAGGGCACGGCGCCGACGCGCGAGTCTCTGCTCACCCGGCTGAACTGGGAGCGCCCGCTGCGCGGCGCCGGTGTCACAGGGCGCACCGAGGACCTGCGCTCCCGCCTCGCCGGCTGGGTGCTCGACGAGGCCGAACTGCTCGGCGTCACCGGCAGAGGCGCCCTCTCCGCGATGGGCCGCGCCCTCCTCCCCACGACACCCCCCGCCGACCTCCCACGAGACCCGGCCCCCGAGCCCCCACCGCGAAACGTGCCCCCCGCCGTGGTGCCCCAGGGCGGCACACCGGACACGGACCCGGATTCGGGGGCGCCAGGCGCGGGCACGCGGGACGCGGCCGTCGACACGGCGGCGCAGGACGCGGGGGCGTGGGATGCCGGAGCTGCGGCCTCGGTGGCCGGGGCCGGGGCGGTCTCGGCGGGTGCCGCGGGCGTCCCGCAGCCGCAAGGGCCCGGCCGGGCGGCGGCGTGGCTGAGCGCCGAGGCCGCCGCCGACACCCCGGGCGCGCGGGCCGGGCGCGCCGCGCGGGCGCTCGCGCCGCTGCTGCCCGAGCCACTCGACCACGTGCTGCTCCAGGCCGACCTGACCGCCGTCGCGCCCGGCCCGCTGCTGCGGCCGCTCGCCGAGCTGCTCTCGGTCGCGGCGGACATCGAGTCCAAGGGCGGCGCGACGGTCTACCGCTTCACGCCCGGTTCCGTACGGCGCGCGCTCGACGCCGGGCAGTCCGCTTCCGACCTGCACGCCTTCCTCAGGGACCACAGCCGTACGCCCGTGCCGCAGCCGCTGACGTACCTGATCGACGACGTCGCCCGCAAGCACGGCCACTTGCGGGTCGGCGCCGCGTCCGCCTACGTGCGCTCCGACGACGAGGCCGTGCTCGGCGAGATCCTCGCCGACCGGCGCTCGGCCAACCTGCGGCTGCGCCGCCTCGCGCCCACCGTCCTCGCCACCCAGGCCGACCCTGCCGCGCTCCTCGAAGGGCTGCGCGCCATGGGGTTCGCGCCCGCGGCCGAGTCGGCGGAGGGCGACGTGCTGGTGTCGCGGGCCCACGCGCACCGCACCCCTGCGCGCTCCGCGCCCGTACCGGTGCCCGACGGGCCGCCGCGGCCCGAGCCCGCGCTGCTCGGCGCCGCGGTCCGCGCCCTGCGCGCGGGCGACCGCGCGGCCACCGTCGAGCGCAAGCCGCCGACGCAGGGCGCGGGGGCCGCGGGCGCCGCCCCCGCGGCGGCGGGCGGCGAACCGCCGCGCACCACGGCGGCCGAGACCCTCGCCACCGTGCAGGCGGCGGTCCTGACCGGCTCGTCGCTGTGGATCGGCTACGTCAACGCGGAGGGTGCGGCGAGCCAGCGGGTGATCGCCCCGGTGCGGGTCGAGGGCGGCTTCGTCACCGCGTACGACCACACCGCGGACGAGGTCCGCACGTACCCCCTGCACCGGATCACCGGCGTCGCCGAACTCGCCGACGACCCGGCCTGACGCGACAGCGCGCGGCACGCCCCACGCGTTGACGTGGAACTGCGGCACGACCACCCGCGGCCGGGCGCCGCGACGTGCGAGGGGCCCCGGTGCACCCACCGGGGCCCCTCCCTGCGCGCCACGCGCCTACTGCCGCCGCAGCAGCCCGGCGAGGCCGCCGCGCGACGCGGCCTTCCCTGCCTTCCCCGTCGCCGGCTGTCCCGGCTTCCCCGGCTTGCCCGAGGCCGAGCCGGCCTTGCCAGAACCCGCAGCCTTCGCCCCCTTCGCGCTCCGGGCCGCGGAGCCCTTGGCCGAGCCCGCGCCCTTGGCGGGGCCCGAAGCCTTGCCGGAGCCCGCGCCCTTGGCCGAGCCCGCGCCCTTGGCGGGGCCGCGCGCCGGGCCCGAGCGGGCGGGCTTCGGCTCGACGGGCTCCTCCAGAGTCCTGGGCTCCTTGACCCGCTTGAGGGTCCGCACGGTCCGCCGCCCCGCGGTCTCCTTCGGCTTCTCCGGCTCCTTGGCGCGCTTCAGCTCGCGGTACTTCGCGGGCGTCGGAGGCGTCGCGTCCACGGCCGCCCCCTCCGTACCGCCGCCGTCCACGCCGCGGAAGCGGCGCAACGCGCCGCCCCTGCGCACCCGCACCGGCCGCGGCTCGGCGAGCGAGTGGTAGCGGCGGCCGATGAACCGGCCGATCAGCACGTAGGCGATGATCGCACCCGCCGTGTTCATGATCACGTCGTCCACGTCGAAGGCGCGGCCCTCGACCATGGCGCCCTGCGCCAGCTCCACCAGCGTCATCACCACGGCGGTCAGCAGCACCACCCGCACCATGCGGCGCCTGCGCGGCACCAGCACCGGCAGGATCACCCCGAACGGCGCCCCGATCAGCAGGTTCCCCCCGACCTGCTTGCACGCCCCGAGGAACGAGTAGTCGTCGAGGTACTGCCGCAGCGAGTGCCCGGGCCGCAGGTTCGACCCGGCGATGCCCGCGGACGCGGGCGACGGGGTGAGCGTGAGCTCGGCGAGCAGCACGGAGAACGCCACCATCGCGGCGAACGCCACCACGAGGATCAGCAGCCGTAAGGCCGTACGGCCCCAACTCCGCCTCATCACAACCTCGTCGCCGCCCGTGCGGGCCCCGTCCTGCTCCGTCTCCGCGTTCATGCGGAGCGGATGCCCCCGCCCGCCCGGCACATGCCGCACGCAGGCGGCCGTCTGTGGCCCATCCACTTCCCCCCGCGTCCCTCCACGTCCCCCACGAACTCACCATCTTCCCGTACGGAAGTCGGAGCCGTACGGCATCCTTCACGGTGAGGAGGACGGTATGGGCAAGGCATCGAAGAAGAAGCAGGAACGGCGAGCGCAGGGCACGAGCAAAGCCAAACCGATGGACAGCGCTCACGAGGACGATCCGCAGGCACTTGGTAACGCAGCCTTGCAACGACTGCTCCGCACCAATGAACCCAGAAGGCTCAGTCTGGCCGGCGCCTACTCGTTCGGGTACCTGGCGCTGGCAGAGGCGCAGGTGGAAGAGAACGAGCCCCACTGGTACCAGGAGATCGACCCTCTGGACGCCCTGTTTCTGGGCACGGCCTGGCCTGAGCGGTTCAGCGACGAACACGAGTTCGCGAACTCACGGGACGCATGGCTGCGTCTGTTGAGAGACACGACACACGGAAAGGACATCGAGCGTTTCGTCCGCGAAAGTGTGTCGGCGAGCGAAGACCTGGGCCTCCCAGTGGACGACGGAAAGTTCCTGCTGGCGCTCGCCGGTCGACTGGAAGCTGCCGGACTCGACCGACGTCGCCTACCTCGTCGCTTGCTGCCCGACACGGCCCTCCAGGGTTGTCGTGCGGTCTTCGGCCCTTCTCCTGGCATGAACCTTCCCGAACAGCCGAAAAACGCGGCAAAGAAGGTCAAACGCTTCTGGGCGCAGGGACAACAACAGATCCCGGAAACCGCCGAGGCCGTGCTCCGCGAAGGACTGCGCCGCTTCTGGAATGACGACCTGCCGGTGGAGCAGGAATCCGCACTTCTCCTGCCGGCCCTGTACGGGCCCCTTATGACAAAGCCTGGCGAACTCCTGGAGAACATGGGCGATCACGCCTGGGCATGGGCACTCTCCCTGGATGAAACCTCGTCGCTCCTGCCAGTGCTCGACATCCTCATCACCGCTCCCGGACTGGGCCTCTCTGTCACCGACACCCTGAAACACTTGTTCGCCGTTCCGGCTTTCACCCAGCCGATCCCCTCCGACGCTCTGTTGTGGACCAGCTCCCCTGGCCTCGCTCTCCCCCGCCTCGCCTTCGAACTGGGCTTTTCGAAGGTGAGGACACGAGACAGCGTGATCAGGTCGAACATGTTGGACTACGCCGGTATGCAGATGCGGATGCATCTGAGCACGGCTAATTACGATGCAGAGACCTCCGACTCCGACAACATCACGGAGGCGGAGTATGCAGAAGGTACGCCGGGCAGGGGATGGGAGGAACGCAGCCAGGCCGTGCACGAGGCGGTAGTCGAGCGGCTACGGAAGAAGACTGGTGGGCGCTCGCTCCCTCACCGCTCTTCCGGAAACCCCGTCGAGCGCATCTGGAACGCAGACGGCAGTTCCGTGGTGCGGATTTTGACGGAAACCCCCGAGGGGCAGTTGGTGCGGGACGCCCATCAAGCCCAACTGCGGGCGTTCAAGGACAAGTTCGGCCGCGAACCAGTCCCGGGCGATCCATTGTTCTTCGATCCTGACGTGGATGAACCTACTCGGCTCAGCGAAGAGTACTTCGATGACATGATGCTGGAAATGGCAGAAAATGCCGCAGAAATCGGAATCGATCCAGCCTTCCTGCATGCCTCTCGCGAGGTCGGCTACATGGTCACAGAAATGAACAGAAACATGTTCACCGTGGCCGAAGTTCTCGCCTTCACGAGGGCAGTCGAGCGCCACCGGATTGCGCAATGAGCCCAGAGGTCGTCAACCACGTCAGCGGGGGCATCTTCTTCAGTGCCGTCATCCAGGGCAAGAACATCACCCTGACGCTTCCTGACCGCCCTGACCCCGCGCTTGCAGGGCTGCCCCGGAAGTCCGCGACCTTCGCCGGCCGGCAGGACGCACTGGAAGAGGTCTTGTCCGTTCTGGCCCCTCCCTGCGCGACCGCGGACGCAACCGAGCAGTCCCGGGACGCCGTGGTCGTGACGGGGCTGCCGGGGGCCGGAAAGACCGAGCTGCTCCTCCAGGCATCGCATCGGGCGGTGCGAGAGGAGGGCTGGTTCCCCGGCGGAGTCCTCTTCATCGACCTGCACGGCTACGAAACGAAGAGGAAAGTCACCCCCAAACGAGCGCTGGGCACCCTCCTCAGGGCCCTCGGCATCCCCTCGAAGTACGTTCCCCCACGCCTCGACGACCGAGCCCGCCTCTACCGCTCTGTGCTCAGCACGCTGGCCGACGCAGGCCGGCGCGTGCTCGTTGTGCTGGACGACGTGCCGCCGACCGAGAAGAGCTTCCACCTCCTTCCCGGGGACGGGAAAACCGTAACCCTCATGTCGTCACGACACCTGGTGTCCGAACTCGACGCCCTGACGGTCACTCTGCGGGAGCTCCCCACAGCGGAGGGTCGGGGACTATTGGACAGAGCCCTTCGCAGCTCCCTGCTCGACGACTCGCGAGTCACGGACCAAGCAGAGGCGGCCGACCGGCTCGTAACCCTGTGCGGCGGGCTCCCCTTGGCCCTGCGCATTCTTGCGTCCCTACTCATCGATGCGCCGACACGCCCCCTGGCAAGCCTCACGGAAGATCTCGAAGTCACGCATGCCAGGCTGTCCCTACTGGCTCGCGAGGAACGCGCCGTAACTGCCGCCTTTGAACTGTCCTACCGGCATCTCAGCCCGGATCAGGCCGAAGTGTTCCGGTTCATGTCGCTCCACCCCGGGGCGGACTTCTCCACCCAGGCCGCCGCTCAATTGTGCGGGAAGGAAGAGAAAGAGACCGAGCTCCTTTTGTTGAAACTGACACGGAAGCATTTGGTGGAGCCACGAGAACCGTACGGCCGCTGGCAACAGCACAGCCTTCTGCGCCTCTATGCGAGAAAGTTGATCTCGGAGGAGGATGACCCTTCCTGGGTGGAGGGTTTCCTGCGCCTCCTCACCTACTTCCACAAGATGACCACACTGGCATGCTCGTCACTTTTCGAGCCCACCGACCCTGAGCCTGCAGAGGACTCCCCATTTAACAACACAGCCGAAGCGATCAAGTGGCTGGAGGCGGAGCGAGTATCCCTCATCATTTCCGTCACGTGGGCGCACGAAGCCCAGGATGATTTCACGTGCATCGCACTCGCCCAAACAGTGTCACGGTTCCTGACCGAGATGCGCTACCTCGAAGACGCCCAGCAGGTCATCTCCAAAGGGATCATTTCAAGCAGAAGAATGAAGGATCGATTGCACGAGGCCGCCTTTCTGAGCCAACTCGGCCTGACCCTGCGCGACATGAAGAAACTTCGCAAATCCGTCAGGGCCCATCGTCAGGCAGTCAAGATCACCCGACGGATGAACAAGTCAAAACGCCTCGCACAAGCACTCAACAACCTTGGACTTTCACTGCACGACCAACGAAAATTCGATGAAGCTCTCAATAATCATGTCGAGTCGGCTCGCCTGTTCAAGCGGGCCGCCGATCGACATGGCCTGGCCTGCACCCTGAGCAATGCGGGCGAGACTCTCATCGAATTGAATCGATTGGAGGAAGCTTGCCGAGAACTGCGAAAGGCCGCAAAGATTTTCCGCAAGATCGGCGATCACCACAGCCGGTCTCAGGCTCTTGGCAGCCTGGCCAAGGTCAAACGCCACCTCGGGATGGTGGAGCAGGCCGTAGAACTGCACAGACGTGCACTCGACATGACCGGAGGCGTCCTCCCCCTCAATCGGGCAATCGAGCTGACCAACTTCGGCCACACACTGACGATGGTCGGAGAGCACGTGGAAGCCCTCGAAGCCCTCCGGGAAGCCCTGAGCATCTTCCGGTCACGTCGTGAACGGCGAGGCGAGGCGATGGTCCTCGGCAACATGGCGATCGCCTACCAAGACCAGGGCGAATGGAGCAGGGCAGAACGGCTGCACACGCTGGCCCTGGAGATCTTCATCGAAGGCAAGGACGACCATCGTCTGGCCATTGAGCTTGGGAACCTCGCGTTCGCTCAGCTTCAGCTCGGCCGCCACAGCGAGTCCCTGACGAACCTGGAACTCGCCGCAGCGCTCTACCACCAGGTCGGCGACACCGAACGTGCCGCCGAGTCACTCGACGTAGCGGACCGGGTACGGCAACGGGTAGGGGTGGCCGCGTACTCCGTACCGGAACTGCCCTGAATCTCACGGGCAAGAGGCACACTGGATATTTGGCCGGCACGGAAAGGACGCAGGTACGTGAACGGACCCCTCATCGTCCAGAGCGACAAGACGTTGCTGCTGGAGATCGACCACGAGCAGACGGACGCGTGCCGCCGTGCCATCGCCCCGTTCGCCGAGCTGGAGCGGGCGCCCGAGCACATCCACACCTACCGGCTCACGCCGCTCGGGCTGTGGAACGCGCGGGCCGCGGGGCACGACGCCGAGCAGGTCGTCGACGCGCTGGTGGGGTTCTCGCGCTACCCGGTGCCGCACGCGCTGCTGGTGGACGTGGCCGAGACCATGGCGCGCTACGGGCGGCTCACCCTCAGCAAGCACCCCACGCACGGGCTCGTGCTGACCTCGACCGACCGGCCGGTGCTCGAAGAGATCCTCCGCTCGAAGAAGGTGCAGCCGCTGGTCGGCGCCCGCATCGACGAGGACACCGTCGCCGTGCACCCCTCCGAGCGCGGGCAGATCAAGCAGACGCTGCTGAAGCTCGGCTGGCCCGCAGAGGACCTCGCGGGGTACGTCGACGGCGAGGCGCACCGCATCGACCTGGCCGAGGACGGCTGGTCGCTGCGCCCGTACCAGAAGCAGGCCGTGGAGAACTTCTGGCACGGCGGCTCCGGCGTGGTCGTCCTGCCGTGCGGCGCGGGCAAGACGCTGGTCGGCGCGGGCGCGATGGCCGAGGCGAAGGCGACGACGCTGATCCTCGTCACCAACACCGTCTCCGCCCGGCAGTGGAAGCACGAGCTGGTGCGGCGCACCTCGCTCACCGAGGAGGAGATCGGCGAGTACAGCGGCACGAAGAAGGAGATCAGGCCGGTCACGATCGCCACGTACCAGGTCCTGACGACCCGCAGGAAGGGCGTCTACCCGCACCTGGAGCTGTTCGACTCGCGGGACTGGGGCCTGATCGTCTACGACGAGGTGCACCTGCTGCCCGCGCCGGTCTTCAAGTTCACCGCCGACCTCCAGGCGCGGCGGCGGCTCGGGCTCACCGCGACGCTGGTACGGGAGGACGGCCGCGAGTCGGACGTGTTCTCGCTGATCGGCCCGAAGCGCTTCGACGCGCCGTGGAAGGAGATCGAGGCGCAGGGCTACATCGCGCCCGCCGACTGCGTGGAGGTACGGGTCAACCTCACCGACAGCGAGCGGCTGGCGTACGCGACGGCGGAGACCGAGGAGAAGTACCGGTTCTGCGCCACGACCGACACCAAGCAGCGGGTGACGGAGGCGCTGGTGCGCCGGCACAAGGGCGAGCAGACGCTGGTGATCGGCCAGTACATCGACCAGCTCGACGAGCTGGGCGAGCACCTGGGCGCGCCGGTGATCAAGGGCGAGACGAGCAACGCGCAGCGGGAGAAGCTGTTCGAGGCGTTCCGGCAGGGCGAGCTGTCCGTGCTGGTCGTCTCGAAGGTCGCCAACTTCTCGGTGGACCTGCCGGAGGCGACGGTGGCGATCCAGGTGTCGGGCACGTTCGGGTCGCGCCAGGAGGAGGCGCAGCGGCTCGGCCGGGTGCTGCGCCCGAAGGCGGACGGGCACGAGGCGCGCTTCTACTCGGTCGTGGCGCGCGACACCATCGACCAGGACTTCGCGGCGCACCGGCAGCGGTTCCTCGCCGAGCAGGGGTACGCCTACCGGATCGTGGACGCGGACGAGCTGCTCGCCGACGAGGTGTGAGGGCCGCGGCTGCCGCCGCCTCGGTGGCCCTGGTCGGCAACGGGCGGTCGCCGGGCCGGTGACGGGCGGCCGCGTGGCCGGCGACGGGGTCGTCCGAGCCGGTGACGGCCGGTCGCATGGCCGGCGACGGGGTCGTCCGAGCCGGTGACGGGCGGCCGCGTGGCCGACGACGGGGTCGTCCGAGCCGGTGACGGCCGGTCGCATGGCCGGCGACGGGGTCGTCCGAGGCGGTGACCGTGGGCGCTCCCGGCTGCCCGGTCGTCGCGCGGTCTCGGTCGTCGCGCGGTCTCAGTCGCCGCGCGGTGGCGCGCCCGCCGTGCGGGGTCCTGGCACGGCGCGGTGGGGGCGCACCCCGGCCTCCTCGGCGTACTCGCCGAGCACGGCCACGTTGAACGCGGCGGACACGAAGACCCGGACCGCGCGCAGCGCGCCGCCGACGCGGTGGCTCTGGTGGGGGAAGGCGCCGACGCCGGTGGCGGTCGCGCCGTGGACGGGGGTGAGGGTGTGGGTGCTCATGTGTCCCATCATGGATTCCGGACATTCTCGGCACATCGGTCCGTGGGCTGAATCTCCGTCCCCGACCCGCCGTCCCCTGGGCGCACCCGGCGTCCGCCACGAGGCCCATGCCGGAGCGGCGCATCCCCTACGGGGCGGACGCGGGGCGAGTCCGGTCAGAGGTAAAAGGGTTCGCCCGATGGCCGCGCGAGGGCTAGAATCTCGCGTCTCCCCCGCCTCCTTCGTGGAGTGCCGCCGCCCGGACGGAAACCGGGTGGCCGCCGTGGTGTGATCCGCGCCGTACGAGGACCGCCGCACCGGCAAGGACCGGTGCCCGGACCCCCGGGGCGCCCGCACGCACCGCTCTCAGCCGCAGCCGCGTACCCGCACGCCGTGTACCTGTCACCGGAGGCCGTCCCGTGCCCTCGCACGCCCCTGACCCGACCGACCCGCTCGACCCGACCGACCCGCTCGCGCGCGAGCGCGCCCAACTCGCCGCCTCACGCTCCGCGCTGCGGGCCATGCGCGAGGAGGTGGAGTCCCTGGACATCCGCGACGTCACCGCGAACTGGGTGAACGCCGCCGTCCTCGACGCCCAGATCAAGGAGCGCATCACCGCGCTCGCCGATCTGGCGCACACCCCGCTGTTCTTCGGCCGCCTCGACTACCTGCACACGGTCGGCGCGGAGGAGGCCGAGGGCGCGGAGGGCGAGTCGTTCTACATCGGGCGCCGCCATGTGCACGACGCGCAGGGCGACCCGATGGTGATCGACTGGCGCGCCCCGGTCTCCCAGCCCTTCTACCGCGCGTCCAAGAAGAACCCGCTCGACGTGCGGCTGCGGCGGCGCTTCGGCTACACGAGCGGCGACCTCACCGCGTACGAGGACGAGCACCTCTTGGACCCGGCCGAGTCCGAGCAGACCAGCGCGCTGCTCCAGGCGGAGATCGAACGGCCGCGCGTCGGCCCCATGCGCGACATCGTCGCGACGATCCAGCCCGAGCAGGACGAGATCGTCAGGTCGGGGCTCGGCGGCACGGTCTGCGTGCAGGGCGGCCCCGGCACCGGCAAGACGGCCGTCGGCCTGCACCGGGTCGCGTACCTGCTGTACGCACACCGCGAGCGGCTGGCCCGCACGGGCACTCTCGTGGTCGGCCCGAACGCGTCCTTCCTGCACTACATCGAGCAGGTCCTGCCCGCCCTCGGCGAGTTGGAGGTCAAGCAGGCGACCGTCGAGTCGCTGGTGACGTCGGACGCGGTACAGGTGCGGGGCACCGACCCCGCACCCACGGCCCTCGTCAAGGGCGACGCGCGGATGGCGGAGGTGCTGCGGCGCGCCCTGCGCGCGCACGTCTCGATGCCCACGGAGCCGCTGATGGTGGTGCGCGGCTCACGCCGCTGGCGCGTGCCCGCCTACGAGGTGGAGGAGATCGTCCGCGAACTCCTCGGCCGCGACATCCGCTACGGCGCCGCCCGCGAGGCGCTGCCCCAGCGGATCGCGCACGCGGTCCTCGTGCGGATGGAGCAGGCGGGCGAGGCGCCAGACGACCGGGTGCAGGACGCGGTGGCGCGCAGCAGCGCGGTGAAGGCGGCCGTCAAGGCCGTGTGGCCGCAGGTCGACCCGGCCAGGCTGGTGCTGCGGCTGCTGTCCGACGCGGAGTTCCTCGCCGAGCACGCGGAGGGGGTGCTGACGGAGGAGGAGCAGCGCGCCGTGCTGTGGCCGAAGCCGGCGCGCAGCGTGAAGTCCGCGCCGTGGTCGGCGGCCGACGCGGTGCTGATCGACGAGGCGAACGACCTGGTCGCGCGCACCCACTCGCTGGGGCATGTCGTGCTGGACGAGGCACAGGACCTGTCGCCGATGCAGTACCGCGCGGTGGGCCGCCGCTGCTCGACCGGGTCGGCGACCGTGCTCGGCGACCTGGCGCAGGGCACCACGCCCTGGGCCACGGCCGACTGGACCGAGGCCCTGCGCCACCTCGGCAAGCCGGACGCGGTGGTGGAGGAGCTGACGGCGGGCTTCCGCGTGCCGCGCGAGGTGATCGCCTACGCGTCGCGGCTGCTGCCGGCGATCGCGCCCGGTCTTGTCGAGGTCCGCTCGGTACGCGAGTCGCCGGGCGCGCTGTCCGTGCGGGAGGTCGCGGCGAACCCCGCCACCGACAGCGACAGCGGCGCCGCGGCCGCCGCGGTGCTCGACGCCTGCCGCGAGGCCCTGAAGCAGGAGGGCTCGACGGGCCTGATCGCGGCGGACGCCCGCGTCCCCGCGCTGGCGGCCGCGCTCGACGCTGCGGGCATGCCGTATCTCTCGCCCGGCGAGGAGACCACGGCGGAGGCCCGCCTGACCCTCGTCCCCGCCTCCCTGGCCAAGGGCCTCGAATACGACTACGTGGTACTGGACGAACCCGCCGCCGTCGTCGCGGGCGAACCCGACGAGCGCACCGGCCTGCGCCGCCTCTACGTCGCCCTCACCCGAGCGGTCTCCGGCCTCACGGTCCTCCACGCCACGCCACTCCCCACCGCCCTCGCCGCCTGACCGGCAGAGCCCCGCCCGCTCCGGCGTGCGGGGTGCGGGGTGCTGCCGCGGACCCGTGGGGCAGGCGCGTGGTCGCGGCGGGCGCGTCCGGAGGCGCTATGCGTCGAGGGTGGCGCGCCAGCGGGCGACGGCGGCCGGGGCGACCGGGGCCTGCCAGCCCTCGGGGCGGGCCGCTCCGCCGATGTGGAAGGCGGTGATCCCCGCGGCGCGCAGCCCCGGCAGGTGGTCGAGGCGCAGCCCGCCGCCGACCAGCAGGCGCTGCTCGTACCCCGGCTCGTCCCCGGCGGTGGCCGCCGCCTCGGCGAGGAGCGTCGGCAGGCCCTCGTCGACACCGGCCGCCGAGCCCGCCGTGAGGTAGGTGTCGAGGCCCGGCATGTCGCCGAGCCGCCTGCGCAGCGCCCCGCGGTCCGCCGCGCGGTCGACGGCCCGGTGGAACGTCCACCGGCAGCCGTCCAGCTCCGCGATCAGCCGCTCCACCGTCACGAGGTCGGGCCTGCCCGCCGCGTCGAGGAAGCCGAACACGAACTCCTCCGCGCCCTCGGCCCGCAGCCCGGCCGCCACCGCCACCAGCCGGTCCACGTCGGCGGGCGTGCCGGCGGAGAAGCCGTCCGTGAGCCGGAGCATGACGCGCAGAGGGATGTCGACGGCCTCCCTCATGCGGCCGACCGTCTCCCGCGACGGGCTCAGGCCGTCCGCCGCCATGTCCGTGACGACCTCAAGGCGGTCCGCCCCGCCGTCACGCGCGGCGACCGCGTCCTCGGCGTCGAGGGCGATCACCTCCAGCAGTGCGCGCTCGCTCATGCCCATCCGTTCCCGCAGGTCGCTTCAACAGGTCTAGTCCAATTCCCCTCCTACCTTACGGGTCCCCCGTTTCCGCGCGCATCACCGCCCCACCCGCCTCCGCCACCCCTTGCCCTTCATACCCTGGAGGGGTATACCGGAAGGAGTAGCCATACCCCCTGGGGGTAGGATGCGCGAGTCGTCGACGTCGAGGAGCCACCTCATGAGCCTCACCAGGACCACGGAAGCCGACGCCGGAGCGGAAGCCGGCCTCGTTCCCGCCGAGGTCGAGCTCATGATCGGCGGCATGACCTGCGCCTCCTGCGCGGCCCGCGTCGAGAAGAAGCTCAACCGCATGCCGGGCGTCTCCGCCACGGTCAACTACGCCACCGAGAAGGCCAAGGTCAGCTACGGCGGCGAGCTGTCCGTCGGCGACCTGGTCGCCACCGTCGAGGCCACCGGCTACACGGCGCGCGAGCCGGAGCCCCCGGCCCCCGCGCCGCCCGCGGCCGGCGCGGGCGGCGCCGACACCGGGGAGAGCGCCGCCGCGGACGGCGCCCCCGCCGAGGACCCCGAGCAGCGCTCCCTGCGGCAGCGGCTGACGACCGCCGTGGTGCTCGCCGTCCCGGTGATCGCGATGGCGATGATCCCTCCTCTCCAGTTCGACAACTGGCAGTGGCTCTCCCTGGCACTCGCCGCTCCCGTCGTCGTCTACGCGGGCTGGCCCTTCCACCGCGCCGCGTGGAAGAACCTGCGGCACGGCGCCGCCACCATGGACACCCTGATCTCGGTCGGAACGCTCGCCGCCTTCCTCTGGTCGCTGTGGGCGCTGTTCTTCGGCACCGCCGGGATGCCCGGCATGCGCCACCCCTTCGAGCCGGCGATCACCCGCTCCGACGGCGCGGGCAACATCTATCTGGAGGCCGCGGCCGGCGTCACCGCCTTCATCCTCGCCGGGCGGTGGTTCGAGGCGCGGGCCAAGCGCACCGCGGGCACCGCCCTGCGCGCCCTGCTCGACCTGGGCGCCAAGCAGGTCACCCTGCTGCGCGACGGGCGCGAGACCACCGTGCCCACCGCCGAGCTGCGGGTGGGCGACCGGTTCCTCGTCCGGCCCGGCGAGAAGATCGCCACCGACGGCACGGTCGTCGAGGGCTCGTCCGCCGTGGACGTGTCGATGCTCACCGGCGAGTCCGCGCCCGTCGAGGTCGCGGCGGGCGACGCCGTCACCGGCGCCACGCTCAACGCGGGCGGCCGGCTCGTCGTGGAGGCCACCAGGATCGGCGCGGACACCCAGCTGGCGCGCATGGCCCGCATGGTCGAGGAGGCGCAGAACGGCAAGGCGGCGGCGCAGCGGCTGGCGGACCGCGTGTCCGCCGTGTTCGTGCCCGTCGTCATCGCGCTCGCGCTCGGCACGCTCGGCGTCTGGCTGGCCCTCGGCGGCGGACTGACGGCCGCCTTCACCGCCGCCGTGGCCGTGCTGATCATCGCCTGCCCGTGCGCCCTGGGCCTCGCCACCCCGACCGCGCTGCTCGTGGGCACCGGCCGCGGCGCCCAGCTCGGCATCCTGATCAAGGGTCCCGAGGTGCTGGAGTCGACCCGCAGGGTGGACACGATCGTGCTCGACAAGACAGGCACCGTCACCACGGGCCGGATGCGGCTCCATGACATCCACCTGGCGCCGGGCGTGGCCGAGGAGGACGTCCTGCGGCTCGCGGGCGCGGTGGAGCACGCCTCCGAGCACCCCGTGGCCCGGGCCGTCGCCGAGGGCGCGGCGCAGCGCGTGGGTGAGCCGCCGGCGCCCGAGGACTTCGCCGGGGTGCCGGGCCTCGGCGTCCAGGGCGTCGTGGAGGGCCATGCCGTCCTGGCCGGGCGGCCCGCGCTGCTCGACCGGTGGGAGATCCGCCTTCCCGCCGGCCTGGAGGCGGCAAGGCAGCGGGCGGAGGCCGCGGGGCGCACGACCGTCGCGGTGGCGTGGGACGGCGAGGCCCGTGCCGTGCTCGATGTCGCGGACACCGTCAAGGACACCAGCGCCGAGGCCGTGCGGCGGCTGCGGGCGCTGGGGCTGCGGCCGGTCCTGCTGACGGGCGACAACAGGGCGGTCGCGGAGAGCGTCGCCGCCGAGGTCGGCGTGGCCGAGGTGATCGCCGAGGTGCTGCCCGAGGACAAGCTCGACGTCGTCAAGCGGCTCCAGGCGGAGGGCAGGTCCGTCGCGATGGTCGGGGACGGGGTCAACGACGCGGCGGCGCTCGCCCAGGCGGACCTGGGGCTCGCGATGGGCACGGGCACGGACGCGGCGATCGAGGCGGGCGACCTGACCCTCGTCCGCGGCGATCTGCGCGCCGCGGCCGACGCGATCCGTCTCGCGCGCCGCACGCTCGGGACCATCAGGGGCAACCTCGTCTGGGCCTTCGGATACAACGTCGCCGCGCTGCCGCTCGCCGCCGCAGGACTGCTCAACCCGATGATCGCGGGCGCGGCGATGGCCTTCTCGTCCGTCTTCGTCGTCGGCAACTCGCTGCGCCTGCGCGGCTTCAAGGGCATGTGACACATCCCGCCGCGGGGGACGCGGAGCGTCCGGACGGCGGGGGTGCGGTGCGTGGGGTGTTTCGACATGCCGGAACCGTAGGCCGGATCGCCACCGCGGTGCCGCGCATTGTCCACAGCGCCGGACGTATCGTCGTACGCATGCACGAGCCTGTGGAGAACTCCGTCCCCCGGGCGGGGGACGACGCGACCCCGACCGGCGCGGGGGCCGGTGCGGCGCCCGGGCACCGCGGGCTGCGCGAGCGCTTCGCCGACGCCCTGGGGGCCGCGGGCGCGGCGGACACCGACCCGTACCCGTACGCGGACGCGCTGCTCGCCCGCTGGACGGAGCCGCGGCGGCGCTACCACACCACCCGGCACCTGGCCGCCGTGCTCGACCATGTCGACACACTGGAGCGGCACGCCGCCGACCCGGCGCTCGTACGGCTCGCCGCCTGGTTCCACGACGCCGTCTACCGGCCCGACCGCAGCGAGAACGAGGAGCGCTCGGCGCGCCTCGCCGAGCGCGCCCTGCCCGAGGCGGGCGTCGGCGCGGCCGCCACCGCCGAGGTCGCGCGCCTCGTGCGCCTCACCACCACCCACGCGCCCCGGCCGGGCGACCGCGACGGCGCCGTCCTGTGCGACGCCGACCTCGCGATCCTCGCCTCGCCGCCCGCCGCGTACGCGGCCTACGCGGCCGAGGTCCGCGAGGAGTACGGCTTCCTGCCCGACGACCTCTTCCGCACCGGGCGTTCCGACGTGCTGCGGCAACTCCTCGACCTGCCCCGGCTGTTCCACACCCCGCACGGCGAGGACGCCTGGGAGGAGCCGGCCCGCCGCAACCTCGCCGCCGAGCTGCGCCTCCTCGCCGCCGGCTGACGGCTGACAGCTGACGGCGCCGGGCGACCGGGCAGCGGCGGCGGGCCGCCGGGTCCGCCGGGAATGCCCCGAAGCGCGGCCGCCGTTGACGCGGTCATGCCTCAGCCAACGGTTCGACGCGACCGCATGCCGCTCGCCGTCCACATCCTGGGACTCTCCGTCTTCGCCCTCGGCACCAGCGAGTTCATGCTGTCCGGGCTGCTGCCCCCGATCGCCCGCGACATGGACGTCTCCATCCCCACCGCGGGGCTGCTGGTCTCCGCCTTCGCGATCGGCATGGTCGTCGGCGCCCCGCTGCTCGCTGTGGCGACCCTGCGCCTGCCGCGCCGCACCACCCTCATCGCGCTGATCTCGGTCTTCGGCCTCGGCCAGATCGCGGGCGCCCTCGCGCCCTCGTACGGCGTCCTCTTCGCCTCACGCGTCGTCAGCGCCTTCGCCTGTGCCGGGTTCTGGGCGGTGGGCGCGAGCGTCGCCGTGGCGATGGTCCCGCGCACCGCCAGGGCCCGCGCGATGTCCGTGATGATCGGCGGGCTGTCCATCGCGAACGTGCTCGGCGTGCCCGCCGGCGCCTTCCTCGGCGAACACCTCGGCTGGCGCTCCGCGTTCTGGGCGGTCGCGGTCGCGTCCGTGATCGCGCTCGTCGGCGTCGTCACGCTGATCCCCCGCATCCCCCTGCCCGAGCGGCGGCCCGAGCTGCGCCGCGAGCTGACCGTCTACCGCGACCGCGAGGTGTGGCTCGCCGTGGCGATCACCGCGCTGGCAGGCGGCGCGGTCTTCTGCGCGTTCTCCTACATGGCGCCGCTGCTGACCGACGTGTCCGGGCTCTCTGACGGCTGGGTGCCCACGGTGCTCGCGCTGTTCGGCCTCGGCGCGTTCCTCGGCACCGTCGTCGGCGGCAGGTACGCGGACGCGCACCTCTTCGGCGTGCAGCTCAGCGGCGTCACCGCGTCGACGGTGCTGCTCGCGGGACTGGCGCTGGCGGCGTCCCACGCGGTGGCCGCGGTCGTGCTGACGTTCCTGCTCGGCTTCTCCGCCTTCTACACGGCTCCCGCGCTCAACGCCCGGATGTTCAACGTCGCCGCCGCCGCGCCCACGCTCGCCGGAGCCACCGCGACGGCCGCCTTCAACGCGGGCAACACGGCGGGCCCCTGGCTCGGCGGCCGGGTCATCGACGCCGGGCTCGGCTTCGCCTCGACCGCGTGGGCCGGGGCGGCGATGGCCGTCGTCGCGATCGGCCTGTGCGCAGTGGCGACGCGGCTGCACCGCGGCGGCGAGCCGCACGGGCGCCTCGTCGCCGCGTCCGTACCCGCGCCGCGTGAGCGGCCCGCACCGCCCGCGCCGCACAGCCGCCCCCGGCACCCCGAGGAGTACGAGCGGACCGCGGCAGCCGAGGCGTACGGCGGCGGCCCCGCGCCCCGCGAGCACTCCACGAATCCGGACGCGCCGGAGCGGCCGTCCCACCGCTGAGGGCGCGCCGGCCCCGGCCCCGCGCCATCGGCGCACCCCCGCGCGGGCCCGTACGCGCGCGCGGTACGTTCGCGGCGACCGCAACCGAACCGGCCCACGCATCCGCAGGAGAGCCCATGCCCGCCCCCGACTTCGCGCGGCTCCTCGCGCCCGGCAGCAGCCACCGGTTTCCCGGCGCCGACCACAGGTTCGTGGTGCGGGAGCTGCCCGGCGTGCCGCTGTCGCTGCCCTCCGGCCGCGTGGTCGCGGCGGAACCGCTCAGCTGCGGCACCGAGGACCCCACAGGGCTCGCCTTCGCCCAGGAGGTCGGGCCCGGCACCTATCCGGTGGTCCTCGTCACCGCGCAGCTGCTCGGCGCGGACGGCAAGCACCGCGACACCCGTGTCGCCGCGGCCAGGCTCGCGATACGGGACGAGCCCGTCGCCGCCTGGGAGCCTGCCCTGCTGCCCGGCGAGGACCCGGAGGAGCTCGACGAGGACGCGCTCACCGGCTACCCCGTCGACGGCGGCACCGGGTGCTTCGCCGACGCCGACGCCTTCAGGGCCGCGGGCGCGGAGGAGGACTTCATCGGCCGGGTGGCGGTGGCCGTCGCAGGCGGGCCGCGCGCCGCAGGGGGCCCGGACGCCGGATGCGCCCCGGTCACCCTGTCCGTGGGCGGGGACGAGCACGCCGTGGTCGTCTTCCGCACCGGCTGGGGCGACGGCGACTACCCCACCTGGATCGGCCGCACCGCCCGGGGCGACGTCGCCTGCTTCCTCACCGACTTCGGGGTCCTCTCGGACGACGCGGAAACCGAGCTGGACCCCGCGGAGTCCGCGGCCGCCGAGCAGGCCGTACGGGAGCGGGCCGCGGCATCGCACGACGCACTCGCCGCGCACCGCGCCCTGCGGCAGCGGCTCGACGGCCTGCCCCGGCTGACGGAGCTGCTGCCGGGCAGCTCCCTGCGGTTCGGGTCGCTGGCCTCCGCTTCCGGCGGCTTCCTCCTCGTGAACCAGGACGACGGGGACGTGGTGATCCACCGGGCCGAGGACGGCGCCGAGGTGTGGCGGACCGGCACGCTGCTCGACGACGAACTCGTCGGCCTGCCGAACCGCCTGGTGCTCCAGGAGAGCGGCGACCTGGCCGTGTTCGCGCCCACCGGCGTCAAGCTCTGGAGCAGCGGCACGCGCGGGCGCGAGGTCGCGCGCGCGGTACTCGGCGACGACGGCAGGCTCGTCCTGGTCGGCACCGAGGGCGGCGAGGTCTGGTCGTCACAGCCGCCCCGGCCGTAGCCGGTACGCGCCTACGCGCCCGGGCCCGCGCGCACCAGAACAGGTACGCACCCCGCGCCCCTTCAGGCGGCCGGGCGCCCCTTGGGCCTGCGCAGGCCGGCCGCCGTGATCCTGCGGACCAGTTCCTTCGAGCCGATCTCGACGGCCCCGGCGCGCACGGCGTCGGCATAGCGGTGCGACGGCAGGTCGTAGTGGTCGCGCTCGAAGGCGCGCGGCGGGCAGCCGAGCGCCGCGGCGAAGCCGTGCAGCTCCTCGAACGAGACGTCGCTGACCAGGTGCGACCACATCCGCCCGTGGCCCGGCCAGATCGGCGGGTCGATGAACACGGTCACGGCCGCACGCCGAGACGGCCGACGGGCGCGACGACGACCGCCTGCTTCGGACACACCCAGTGCGGGTCGGGACCGAGCTCGGGCTCCACGTCCAGCGCGTGCGGGTCGTGGCCGCCGCAGACCGGGCACAGCGGCCACCTGCCGAACCGTTCGAGCACGGCGTCCTGCACGTCCTGGGCGACAAGGCCCGCGAGATAGGGGGCGCCGTCGGGCCACTGCTCCACCCACCACCTGCGGTGCGCCACGGCCTCCTCGACGAGCGAGACGGTCTCGGCGCCCGCGACGTCGTCGGCGTCCAGATCGGCCATGATCAGCGCACGGGCGCCGTGCAGCGCCTGTTCCAACGGGTTCACCTCGTCCATTCCGCCATTGTCCGCCGGTTGTCCACAGGCGGTGGACGAGGGGTTGACGGCCCCCACCACCCGAAAATACCTTTCAATTGTGACCCATGACCTGAAGGAAATTTTCAACGGCGACATGCCGGGCCCCGCGGCCCTCGCAGCCAAGGTGCGCACGCTCGCGCCGTCCATGACCCGCTCCATGCAGCTGGTCGCGGAGGCCGTCGCCGGCGACCCCGCGCGCTGCGCCGCCCTGACGGTCACCGGTCTCGCCGAGCTGACCGGCACCAGCGAGGCGACGGTCGTGCGCACGTCGCGGCTCCTCGGCTACCCCGGCTACCGCGACCTGCGGCTCGCCCTCGCCGGCCTCGCCGCCCAGCAGCAGTCCGGCCGATCCCCCGCCGTCACGGCGGACATAGCGGTGGACGACTCGATAGCGGACGTGGTCGCCAAGCTCGCCTACGACGAGCAGCAGACCCTCGCCGACACGGCCGCGTCCCTCGACACGGCGCAGCTGGGCGCCGTGGTCTCCGCCGCGGTCGCCGCCCGCAGGATCGACATCTACGGGGTGGGCGCGTCCTCGCTCGTCGGCATGGACCTCGCGCAGAAGCTGCTGCGCATCGGGCTGATCGCGCACTCCCACACCGACCCGCACCTCGCGGTGACCAACGCGGTGCAGTTGCGCGCGGGGGACGTGGCCGTGGCGATCACCCACTCGGGCTCGACGGGCGACGTGATAGAGCCGCTGCGCGTCGCCTTCGACCGGGGCGCGACGACGGTCGCGATCACCGGCAGACCCGACAGCCCGGTGACGCAGTACGCGGACCACGTGCTGACGACGTCCACCGCCCGCGAGAGCGAGCTGCGCCCCGCGGCCATGTCCAGCAGGACGAGCCAGCTGCTCGTGGTGGACTGCCTCTTCATAGGCGTCGCCCAGCTCACGTACGAGACGGCGGCGCCCGCGCTGTCCGCCTCGTACGAGGCGCTGGCCCACCGGCACAGCCCGCGCGGCGCCCGCTGAGGCGCGACGCACCGCACGGCGCCCCCCGGCGGGGGCGCGCGGCACGACCCGGAAGGACCGCCCGGCGTCCGGCCGACGCGGCCACCCGGCGTCCGGCCGACGCGCCGGCAGCACCGCGTGCGTGCCGCGCCCCGCGCCTCCGGCCCCGCCCCCGCACACCACGCCCCCGCGCCCCCCGAGAAAGAGCCGCAGCCGACATGACCTCAACACCCGCGTCCGCGCCGTACGGAGACCTCCGGGCGCAGCTCGACACCCTGACCACCGAGGCGTTCCGCCCCGACCTCGCCGAGATCGACCGGCTCCCCACGGCGGAGATCGCCCGCCTGATGAACGGCGAGGACGCCACGGTCCCCGCCGCGGTCGCCGCGCAGGTGCCGCGGATCGCCGCGGCCATCGACGCGATCGCCGAGCGCGTCGCCCGCGGCGGCCGGCTCGTCTACGCGGGCGCGGGGACCGCGGGCCGCCTCGGCGTGCTCGACGCGAGCGAGTGCCCGCCGACGTTCAACACGGAGCCCGGCGAGGTGGTGGGCCTGATCGCGGGCGGCCCCGGCGCGCTGGTGACCTCCGTGGAGGGCGCGGAGGACTCCAAGGAGCTGGCGGCCGCCGACCTCGACGCGCTGGGCGCGGGCCCCGACGACGCGGTCGTGGGCGTCTCCGCGTCCGGCAGGACGCCGTACGCGATCGGCGCGGTGGAGCACGCGAGGTCGCTCGGCGCGCTCACCGTCGGCCTCTCGTGCAACGCCGACAGCGCCCTCGCGTCCG
Source organism: Streptomyces sp. NPDC047002 (assembly GCF_040704505.1). Classification (NCBI taxonomy): domain Bacteria; kingdom Bacillati; phylum Actinomycetota; class Actinomycetes; order Kitasatosporales; family Streptomycetaceae; genus Streptomyces; species Streptomyces sp. NPDC047002. The sequence continues at coordinate 177,387 of NZ_JBEYWC010000006.1, read as the reverse complement.
CCGCCGACCACGGCATCGAGGTGGTCGTGGGGCCCGAGCTGATCACGGGCTCGACCCGGCTCAAGGCGGGCACGGCGCAGAAGCTCGTGCTCAACATGATCTCGACCATCACCATGGTCAGGCTCGGCAAGACCTACGGGAATCTGATGGTCGACGTCCGGGCGTCCAACGAGAAGCTGCGCGCGCGCTCGCGCCGCATCGTCGCCCTCGCCACCGGCGCGTCCGACGCCGAGATCGAGGCGGCGCTCACCGCGACGGACGGGGAGGTGAAGAACGCGATCCTCGCCCTCGTCGGCGGCGTCGACGGCCCCACGGCCGCCGCGCTGCTCGCGCGGTCGCACGGCCATCTGCGCGCGGCGCTCCAGGCCGCCGGGTCGCTCTCCTGACGACGTCCCGCACGGCCCCGCACGGGGCCCCCCTTCGCCCGGTTCCCCACCCGTACGCGGGTCCCCTTCGCACAGCAAGGCTCCAGGCACCATGGCATCTGACAAGAACCGCGCGACGGCGGAGGCGATCCTGCCGCTCGTCGGCGGCGCAGCGAACGTCACGTCCGTCGCCCACTGCATGACCCGCCTCAGACTCGGTCTGCGGGACAGGTCCCTCGTCCAGGACGAGGCCCTGAGAGCGCTGCCCGCTGTACTCGGCGTGGTCGAGGACGACACGTACCAGATCGTCCTGGGCCCCGGCGCGGTCGCCCGGGTGACCCCCGCGTTCGAGTCGCTCGTCGCCGAGGGCGGCGACGCCACGGCGTCCGGTGCCGGAGCTTCCGGTGCCGGGGTTTCCGGCCCCGCGCGGGAGGCCCCTGCGCCCGGGCAGGACGGCGGCGCGCCGGCCCGTGCGCGCACCGCCGACGAGCTGGCCGCGCAGGGCGCCGAGATGCGGGCCGCGCGCAAGGCGAAGAACGCCACCCCGGTGAAGCTGTTCCTGCGCAGGGTCGCCAACATCTTCGTCCCGCTGATCCCGGCCCTCATCGGCTGCGGCATCATCTCCGGTCTCAACGGCCTGCTCACCAACCTGCACTGGCTGCCGTCGATCGTCCCCGCGCTGGCCGCGCTCGCCTCCGGGTTCATGTCGCTGATCGCGGTCTTCGTCGGCTACAACACGGCGAAGGAGTTCGGCGGCACCCCGGTGCTCGGCGGCGCGGTCGCGGCGATCACGGTCTTCCCCGGCGTCACCGCGGTCGACGCGTTCGGCCAGAAGCTGGCCGCGGGCCAGGGCGGCGTGCTCGGCGCGCTCGGCGCCGCGCTGCTCGCGGTGACCATGGAGAAGTGGTGCCGCAGGTGGGTGCCGGAGGCGCTGGACGTGCTGGTGACACCGACGCTCACGGTGCTGGTCGCCGGGCTCGTCACCCTCTTCGGCCTGATGTACGCGGCGGGCGAGGTGGCCTCCGCGATCGGCTCCTTCGCGACCTGGCTGCTGTCCAACGGCGGCGCCGCGGCCGGCTTCGTGCTGGGCGGCCTGTTCCTGCCACTGGTGATGCTCGGCCTGCACCAGGCCCTGATCCCGATCCACACCACGCTGATCCAGCAGCAGGGCTACACGGTCCTGCTGCCGATCCTGGCGATGGCCGGCGCGGGCCAGGTCGGCGCGGCCATGGCGGTCTACCTGCGGCTCCCGCGCAACGGCTCGGTCCGCAGGACCATCAGGTCCGCGCTGCCCGCCGGCTTCCTCGGCGTGGGCGAGCCGCTGATCTACGGCGTCTCGCTGCCGCTCGGCCGCCCGTTCGTGACGGCCTGCGTGGGCGGCGCGTTCGGCGGCGGCTTCGTCGGCCTCTTCAACCAGCTGGGCGACGCGGTCGGCTCGACCGCGATCGGCCCGTCGGGCTGGGCCCTGTTCCCGCTCCTCGCGGGCAACAGGGGCATGGGCGTGATGGTGTCCGTGTACGCGGTGGGTCTTGTCGTCGGCTATCTGGCGGGCTTCCTTGCCACGTACTGGTTCGGCTTCACCAAGACGATGCTGCGCGAGCTGAACGCCGACCCCGAGACGGCGCCCGCGGCCGCCCAGGGCGCCGTCGGTGAACCGGTCCCCGCCACCCCCGAGGCCGCACTCCCCAGCAGCTGACCGGGCCCGCCGGGCGCCGCCCGCAACGGTACGAGGAGGGCGCGGCGCTGCCCTCCTCAGACCACCCGCCTGCGCACCAGCGCGCCCAGCGTCACCGCCGCGGGCACCAGCGGCAGCCACACGGTGATGATCCGGAAGCCGAGCACCGCTGAGGTCGCCACGGTCGCATGCGCGCCCGCGGCCACCAGCGCCACGGCGAGTGCCGCGTCGACGGAGCCGAGGCCGCCGGGCGTCGGGACGAGGGCGGCGGCGACGCTCGCCGCCAGATAGGCGACCGCCACGTGCCCCACCGGCACGGGCACCCGCAGCGCGAGGGTCACGGTCACGAGCCCCGCCGCCTGCAGCGCGGGGAAGCCGAGCGAGCCGCACCACAGGGCGAGCGCGCGCGACGGCCGCGCGTGCAGCGACCTGACGTCGGTGAACGCCGTCGCGGCGTACGCGCGCAGGGCGCGCCGCAGCGCAGGGGCCGGCGCGAGGACCGCCGCGCACACGGCCACGGCGCCCGCCGCGGCCAGCGCCGCGGGCAGCAGCAGCCCGGACGGCAGCCGCCCCAGGTGCAGCGCGCCCAGGTCGAGCGCGCCGGGGAAGGCGAGGAGCAGCACGAGCAGCAGCACGCAGCGGCCGACGGACTCACAGAGCAGGTAGAGCGCGAGCGCCGCGGACGAACGCCCCAGCGGAAGGCCGCACTTCTGGAGGAAGCGGAGGTTGACGGCGCCCGCGCCGAGCCCGGCGGGCAGCAGGTGGTTCGCGGCGCCGGCGGCGAACTGCGTGGCCAGCAGCCGCCCGGCGGGCAGCGGTTCGAGCACGGTGCCCTGCCGCGCGAGCGACACCGCGACCCAGCCGAGCGCGGTGACGCCGCATGCGGCGAGCAGCCAGCGGACATCGGCGGTCAGCAGCTGTCCCGCTCCCGCCACGAGCAGCGCGCGGTGCGCGAAGACCCAGTAGCCGATCACCACGACCGGCACGACCCCGACGACCTGGCGCACCGGCAGCCGCCGCCCTGCCCCACCCCCACGCCCCACCCACGCCGCCCGCATCGCTCGCGCCTCCCCCGTGCGGTGTGGCGCTCGCTCGCGGCCCGCTGACCGCACTGCTCTCACCCGCCCCGCACCACCAGGTCCCACCCGCCGCGGCGCGGCCGGCCCGCGCCCAGTGTGCCCGGCGGCGCGGCCTCCCGCGCCGTCCTGTGCCGTACGGCTGGGGGACGGTTGGCGGACGTCCCGGCATCCACCCGGTGCCCGGGGCATCCACGCGGCTGCCCGGACGTTCACCAAGGGTGGGTAGGACACCGGGCATGCGCTGCTGTCCCTCCGCACACCAGGAGCTCCTGCACCGCGCCGCGATCTGGGCCGCCGCCCTGCGCCTTCCTCTTCGCCCTCGCGCTCTGCAACGACCTGCACCTCGGCGAGACCACCGCGGGCCGGATCGCGGGCATACCGGGGCTGCCAGGACTCCCGCTGCTCCAGGGCGTGCCGCAGCCCGCCGGGCTTGCCCCCTATCCGGGGGTGATGGGGCGCGCGCTGGTCGCGGAGGCGCTGCGGCGCGGCGCCGACCACCTGCTCGCCGCGGGCGACATCTCGGCCGGGGCGTGCGCCGCCCGCCCGGGCAGCGGTCCCGGGAGACCGCGGAGGGAAACGCGGAGGGCGGCACCCCCTGGGAGTAGGGGATACCGCCCTCGTGCGAGCCGTGCGGGACTTCGAACCTCGTGGCGAGGATCAGAAGTCCATGTCACCGCCCGGCATGCCGCCCGGCGCGCCCGCGGGGGCGGCCTTCTCCGGCTTGTCGGCGATGACGGCCTCGGTGGTGAGGAACAGGGCCGCGATGGAGGCCGCGTTCTGCAGCGCGGAGCGCGTCACCTTCGCCGGGTCGATGATGCCCTCGGCGATCATGTCGACGTACTCGCCGCTGGCCGCGTTGAGGCCGTGGCCGACGGTGAGGTTGCGCACCTTCTCCACCACGACGCCGCCTTCGAGGCCGCCGTTGACGGCGATCTGCTTCAGCGGGGCCTCAAGCGCGAGCTTGACGGCCTGCGCGCCCGTCGACTCGTCGCCGTCCAGCTCCAGCTTCTCGAAGACGGAGGACGCCTGGAGCAGGGCCACGCCGCCACCGGCGACGATGCCCTCCTCGACGGCGGCCTTCGCGTTGCGCACCGCGTCCTCGATGCGGTGCTTGCGCTCCTTGAGCTCGACCTCGGTGGCGGCACCGGCCTTGATGACGGCCACGCCGCCGGCCAGCTTCGCCAGGCGCTCCTGGAGCTTCTCGCGGTCGTAGTCCGAGTCGCTGTTCTCGATCTCGGCGCGGATCTGGTTCACGCGGCCGGCGACCTGGTCGCTGTCGCCCGCGCCGTCCACGATGGTGGTCTCGTCCTTGGTGATGACGACCTTGCGCGCGCGGCCCAGCAGGTCGAGGCCCGCGTTCTCCAGCTTGAGGCCGACCTCCTCGGAGATGACCGTGCCACCGGTGAGGATGGCGATGTCGCCGAGCATGGCCTTGCGGCGGTCGCCGAAGCCCGGGGCCTTGACGGCGACGGACTTGAAGGTGCCGCGGATCTTGTTGACGACCAGGGTCGACAGGGCCTCGCCCTCGACGTCCTCGGCGATGATCAGCAGCGGCTTGCCGGACTGCATGACCTTCTCCAGCAGCGGAAGGAGGTCCTTCACGTTGCCGACCTTGGAGTTCACGATCAGGATGTACGGGTCGTCGAGGGACGCCTCCATACGCTCCATGTCGGTGGCGAAGTACGCCGAGATGTAGCCCTTGTCGAAGCGCATGCCCTCGGTGAGCTCGAGCTCGAGACCGAAGGTCTGCGACTCCTCGACGGTGATGACGCCTTCCTTGCCGACCTTGTCCATGGCCTCGGCGATGAGCTCGCCGATCTGCGGGTCGGCGGCGGAGATGGAGGCGGTGGAGGCGATCTGCTCCTTCGTCTCGATGTCCTTCGCCTGCTCCAGCAGGGCGCCGGAGACGGCCTCGACGGCCTTCTCGATGCCGCGCTTGAGGGCCATCGGGTTCGCGCCCGCGGCCACGTTGCGCAGGCCCTCGCGGACCAGGGCCTGGGCGAGAACGGTCGCGGTGGTCGTGCCGTCGCCCGCGACGTCGTCCGTCTTCTTGGCGACTTCCTTGACCAGCTCGGCGCCGATCTTCTCGTACGGGTCCTCGAGCTCGATCTCCTTGGCGATGGAGACACCATCGTTGGTGATCGTGGGCGCGCCCCACTTCTTCTCAAGGACGACGTTGCGACCCTTGGGGCCAAGGGTGACCTTGACGGCGTCGGCGAGCTGGTTCATCCCGCGCTCCAGGCCGCGCCGTGCCTCCTCGTCGAACGCGATGATCTTGGCCATGTGAAGTGGTCCTCCCGGACTGGGGTGGATTTCTCCGGACCGCGCCCGTGCCCGCGACGGACGGCCAGTGCGCTGCCCGTTCCTTCCGGACTCGCGCCTCGGGCCTCACTGACCCGGTCCAAGTTGTCACTCTCACCAGTAGAGTGCTAACGCCAATGATTAGCACTCGACCCACCCGAGTGCAAGCCGCTCCGCGGTACGGGCCCCCGTGCACGAGGCGCGCGGGGGCCCGCGCGCCCCCGCGCACGGCGCACGCGAGGGGCCCGCACCCCCGGTGTCTGCGGGTGCGGGCCCCTCGGTTAGGCTTGCGTATGCTGCTGGCCGATCGCGCCGGGATCAGACGGCGAGCTTGACCATGTCCGCCTGCGGACCCTTCTGGCCCTGCGAGATCTCGAACTCAACTCGCTGACCTTCTTCAAGGGTGCGGTAGCCGTCCATCTGGATCGCGCTGTAGTGGACGAAAACATCCGCACCACCGTCGACCGCGATGAAGCCGTAGCCCTTCTCCGCGTTGAACCACTTGACGGTGCCCTGAGCCATGCCCAACTCCCCTATTACTGGCCCCTGCAAGGGACCGCACTTCGCGCCGGAACGCGTCGACCGCGGCTGAATGTATCTGCCCAACTGCCCTCTGCAACAGGTCAATCCGACGAGAATTCTGGGCATGGCTGAAGACGCGAACCGGAAGTACGTTCGCGTTCCTGGGCAAGTCGGGCCGCGCAAAGCGCACTTATTGCGCAATCAGTACCAAAACTTTGACCCGATGTTGTCGCGTTCCTGTGCGCGTGGGGTATGGCCGGCACGTCGCGGATGGGCGGACCCGTGCTCGCATGAATCGTACCGCGCTCAACCATACGGAAAGGCCCCCACACGCCGGTGCGGTGGGGGCCTTTCGCGACGACTGCCGCACGGCGCCGGGCCGTTGGACCCGGGCGGGCGGCCGTTGGACCCGGGCGGGCGGTCAGCAGCCGCCGGCGACCGCGGGGATGATCGACACGCCGGCGCCGTCCGGCGTGGCCGTCTGCAGGCCCTGCTCGAAGCGGACGTCGTCGTCGTTCACGTACACGTTGACGAAGCGGCGCAGCTTGCCCTCGTCGTCCAGGACGCGCCCGCCGATGCCGGGGTGGTCCTTCTCCAGCGAGGCCAGGACCTCGGAGAGGGTGGCGCCTTCGGCCGGGACCTCGGCCTTGCCGCCGGTGTAGGTGCGCAGGATGGTGGGGATGCGGACATTGACGCTCATGGGCGGGTGCCTGCCTCTCGGGTGTCTCGGGGCTCGGTTGCGGGGCGCGCGCTGCGGGTCAGCTCGCCAGCCCGGCCGCGCGGAACGCGTCGAGGCTGGGCCGGATCGTCGCCGTGGGGCCGGTCGTCGGGGCGACCGCGTCCAGCGTCTTGAGGCCGTCGCCGGTGTTGAGCACGACCGTGGTCAGGGCCGGGTCGAGCCGCCCGTCCTCGATCAGCTTCCTGGTGACGCCGACGGTCACGCCGCCCGCGGTCTCCGCGAAGATGCCCTCCGTGCGGGCCAGCAGCTTGATCGCGTCCACGACCTGCTCGTCGTTCACGTCCTCCACGGCGCCGCCGGTGCGGCGGGCGATGTCCAGCACGTAGGGGCCGTCGGCCGGGTTGCCGATCGCCAGCGACTTGGCGATGGTGTTCGGCTTCTGCGGCCGCACCACGTCGTGGCCCGCCTTGAAGGCGGTGGAGACGGGCGAGCAGCCCTCGGCCTGCGCACCGAAGATCTTGTACGGCCTGTCCTCGACGAGCCCGAGCTTCACCAGCTCGCGCAGCCCCTTGTCGATCTTGGTGAGCTGGGAGCCCGAGGCGATCGGGATGACGATCTGGTCGGGCAGCCGCCAGCCGAGCTGCTCGCAGATCTCGTACGCGAGCGTCTTGGAGCCCTCCCCGTAGTACGGGCGGAGGTTGACGTTCACGAAGCCCCAGCCCTCGCCGAGCGGGTCGCCGATCAGCTCGGAGCAGAAGCGGTTCACGTCGTCGTAGTTGCCTTCGATGCCGACGAGTTCGCCGCCGTAGACGGCGGCCATGACGACCTTGCCCTGCTCCAGGTCGTGCGGGATGAAGACGCAGGAGCGGAAGCCGGCGCGGGCCGCCGCGGCGCCGACCGCGCCCGCGAGGTTGCCGGTGGACGAGCAGGACAGCGTGGTGAAGCCGAAGGCGCGCGCGGCCTCGACGGCGATCGCGACGACACGGTCCTTGAAGGAGTGCGTCGGGTTGCCGGAGTCGTCCTTGACGTGCAGCTCTCCGGTGATGCCCAGCTCGCGGGCGAGGTTGTCGGCGCGCACGAGCTTGGTGAAGCCGGGGTTGGTGCTGGGGTGCGCGGCGACGTCGGCGGGGACGGGCAGCAGCGGGGCGTAGCGCCAGATGTTGTCGGGGCCCTCCGCGATGCGCTTCTTCAGCGCCTCGGGGCCGTCGTCCGGCAGGTCGTAGGCGACTTCGAGGGGGCCGAAACAGCTTTCGCAGGCGAAGATCGGGCCGAGCGGGAAGCGCTCCCCGCATTCGCGGCACGAGAGGGCGGCGGCGGGTCCGAGATCGACGGTGCCGGTGGCGGATTCGTCGGAGGCATCGGTGGTGCGGACGGTCTGCACAGCCATGGAGGCGAGGTCCTTTCTCCTCATCTTCCTCGCGGCGCGTCTCGCCGCAAGACGGAATTGGCACCTTCCCCACCGTGACCTCGCGGTCGGCGGGAGGGTTGCCGGGGCTTCAACGGGCCGTTCCCTCTGCCCCTCTGGATGAGCGGTATGGCGACCGGAACCGGGCTCCGGTGCTTTTGTCCCGCGAGGGCGACCCGGCATGCAGGTCTCTTTCGCGTTGTTCAAGACTGTAGCCGAAGGACCGGACGGTGCTAAGGGCCGTCCGGCACGCGAGATGGATCACGCAGTGGCCCGACGAGGGAGAACCGATCGTGCTGGAAGAGGTGGAACACTGGCTGACCAGGCGTTCCTGGTCGGTCGGCGAGCGTCCGCTCGACCGGCTGCTGGTGGCCAAGGCCACACGCGGGACGACGGTGAGCGTGGTCCTGCCCGCCCTGGACGAGGAGGCGACGGTCGGCGCGATCGTCTCCGTCATCCGCCGCGAGCTGATGGAGAAGGCGCCGCTCGTGGACGAGCTGGTGGTCGTCGACTCCGGCTCGACCGACCGCACGTCGGAGGTGGCCGAGGCGGCCGGCGCCCGGGTGGTGCACCGCGACGCGATCCTGCCGCGGCTGCCCGCGCTGCCGGGCAAGGGCGAGGTGCTGTGGCGCTCGCTCCTGGTCACCAGCGGGGACGTGGTGTGCTTCGTCGACGCGGACCTGCGGGAGTTCTCCGCCGACTTCGTCTCCGGGATCGTCGGCCCGCTGCTGACCGACCCGGGCGTGCAGTTCGTGAAGGCCATGTACGACAGGCCGCTGGGCTCAGGCGGCGGGCCCGCGGCCGCCCAGGGCGGCCGGGTCACCGAGCTGGTCGCGCGCCCGCTGCTCAACCTGCACTGGCCGCTGCTCGCGGGCTTCGTGCAGCCGCTCGGCGGCGAGTACGCGGTGCGCAGGCAGCTGCTCGAACGGCTGCCGTTCCCCGTGGGGTACGGGGTGGAGCTCGGCCTGCTCGTGGACGCGCTGCACCTCGTCGGGCTCGACGCGCTCGCGCAGGTCGACGTGGGGGTGCGGCTGCACAGGCACCAGGACGACCGGGCGCTCGGGCGGATGGCCGCGGCGATCTACCGCACGGCGCAGCAGCGGCTCTCGCGCGCCCATCTCGTACGGCCTGCGCTGACGCAGTTCGAGCGCGGTGCGGGGGGTTTCGAGCCGCGCACGCACGCGGTCGACACGGAGGAGCGGCCGCCCATGCGGGAGATCGAGGAGTACACGACGGGCCGCGCCGCGTGACCCGGCGCACGTCCGAGCGGGCCGTCACGCGGCGCGGCCGGGCGCGGCGCCGGGTGACCGCCGCGGCACGGTCCGTGCGCGCGCCGTGGCCATGCCGTCATGCGCCGTCACATGCGCCGCATCAAAGGCCCCACCAGCCCCGTCCGTACGTTTGAGCGTTTCCCGGACGGGCTAGGTTCGCCCCATGGCTACCGTGCACGACGCCCCGATCCTGGTCGCATCGAACCGCGGCCCCGTCTCGTACACCCTGGGCGAAGGGGGCGCGCTCGGCGCGCGGCGCGGCGGCGGCGGGCTGGTCTCAGGGCTCTCCGCCGTAGGGCCGGAAGCGGGCGCCGTGTGGGTGTGCGCGGCGCTCGGCGAGGGCGACAGGGAGGCGGTGCGGCGCACCGGCGGCCTGCTCGAACCCGCCGACACCGGCGGGCAGCGGGTGCGCATGCTGGGCATCCCGCCCGAGGTGTACGCGGACGCGTACAACGGGGTCGCCAACTCCGCGCTGTGGTTCGTGCACCACATGCTGTTCCAGACGCCTCTCGAACCGTCCTTCGGCGCCGGCTTCCGCGCGCAGTGGGCCTCGTACGAGGCGTACAACCGCGCCTTCGCCGAGGCCCTCGCCGACGAGGCGGGCGAGGGCGCCGCGGTGCTGGTGCAGGACTACCACCTGGCGCTCGTGCCCGGCATGCTGCGGGCACTGCGGCCCGACGTGCGGATCGGGCACTTCTCGCACACGCCGTGGGCGCCCGTCGACTACTTCCGGCTGCTGCCCGACGACATCGCGCGGCAGCTGCTGCGCGGCATACTCGGCGCCGACCGCGCGTGCTTCCTGACCCGGCGGTGGGCGGACGCCTTCACCGCCTGCTGCGACGAGCTGCTCGGCGGCACGGGCAACACCCGCGTCGGCGTGCACGGGCTCGGCGCGGACGGCGACTTCCTGCGCGAGCGCGCGCACCGCCCCGACGTGGACGAGCGGATGGCCGCGCTGCGCGAGCAGATCGGCACGGACCCCGCGGGTGCGCCGCGGCGCACGGTGGTGCGGGTGGACCGCACGGAGCTGTCGAAGAACATCGTGCGCGGGCTGCTCGCCTACCGGACGCTGCTCGCGGAGCGGCCCGACTGGCGCGAGCGCGTGGTGCATGTGGCGTTCGCCTACCCCTCACGCCAGGACCTCGCGGTCTACCGCGACTACACGGAGCGGGTCAGGCAGCTCGCCGACGAGATCAACACCGAGTACGGCACGCCCGGCTGGACGCCCGTCGTGCTGCACGTCGAGGACGACTTCGCGCGCTCCCTGGCCGCGTACCGCCTCGCCGACGTGGCGCTGGTCAACCCGATCAGGGACGGCATGAACCTGGTCGCCAAGGAGGTCCCCGTGGTCTCCGACGACGGCTGCGCGCTGGTCCTCTCCCGCGAGGCGGGCGCCCACGCCGAGCTCGCCGAGGACGCGCTGACCGTCAACCCGTACGACATCACGGCGACGGCCCACGCCCTCCACGAGGCCCTGACCATGCCCGACGACGAGCGCGCCCGCCGCACGAAGCGCCTGGCGGCCGCGGCCACCGCCCTGCCCCCCACCCGCTGGTTCCTCGACCAACTCGAAGCCCTCAGCGCCTGAGGCGCGCGGCGGTCCGCACTTCGACCGCCTCACAAGTGCGCACTAGTGTACAGTTCTGCCATGAGTGACACTCTGCCCATGACCGAGGCGCGCGCCCGGTTCGGTTCGCTGGTCCGGCGTGCCTCGCACAGCCGCGAGCGGATCACCATCACCGACCACGGCCAACCCGCGGCTGTCCTGATCAACCCTCAGGAGCTCGCCGACCTGGAGGACGCCCTCGCCCTGGCCCAGTACCGGGCAAGGCGAGCGGTCGGTGAGGCGCCGCCCGTTCCCCACGCGGACGTCCGCAGGCGCCTGGGGCTCGACGGGTGACCTACGAGATCACCTGGGACGAGGGCGCGGTCGACGCCGCGGCCCGCTTCCTGAAGGACGACGCCGACGGGCTGCGGCTGCTCATGGACGCCGTGGACCTGCTCGCCGACGACCCGCGCCCGCCGGGCAGCACACCCTACGGATCCCCCGACCTGCGCCGCATGCACGCGGGCCGCTACCGCGTCCTGTACGAGATCGGCGACCACACGGTAACGATCGTGGTCATCCACGTCGGACGGATCGCCTGAGGCGCGCCCCGGTTCAGGCGTCGCCGCCGAGGCGGGCGGCCAGGGCGGTGAGGAAGGCGACGACGGCCGACGGGCCGTCGAGGGCGAGGTCGGCGCGTGCGGTGAGGGCGGCGGTGGCGGTGCCGCTGCTGAGCAGGAGGCCCGTGCGGCCCTCCGCGCGCAGGGCGTCCACCGCGTCGAACGCGGCCAGGTCGCCGAGGTCGTCGCCCGCGTAGGCCACGGTGCGGGCGCCGGTCTCGCGGGCGTACGCGGTGAGCGCGGCGCCCTTGTCCATGCCGGGCGGCCGCAGTTCGAGCACCTGGCGGCCCGGTTCGAGGACGATGCCGTGGCGGACCGCGAGGTCGCGCAGCGGGGCGCGCAGCGCGGCGAAGGCCGCGTCGGGGTCGGCGGCCCTGCGGGTGTGCACGGCGAACGACTGGCCCTTCTCCTCGGTCCACACCTCTTGGCCCGGCGCGAACCTGCGCACCGCGTCGTCGAGTTCCGCGCGGGCACCGGCCACGCCCGGGTGCGGGGGCGGTGTCTGAAGCGTGCCGGTGGCCGCGTCCCAGCGCTCGGCGCCGTAGTGGCCGAGCACGACGAGCCGTTCGAGGCCGGGGGCGCCGGCGAAGCCGCCGTACTCGACGGCGACGGAGGCGGGCCTGCCGGTGACCACCACGGCGGACGCGAGGTGCGGCGCGAGCGCGCCGAGCGCCTCCACCGCGCCGGGGTGCGCCCTGGCCTGTTCGGGGTCGGGGACGATGTCGGCGAGCGTGCCGTCGAAGTCCAGCGCGACGACGGCGCTGCCCGGTGCCGCGAGCAGTGCGGCGAGGCCCTCGGCGCCCGCTTCGGTGGCCGGCTGCGGAAGAGTGGCGGGGTTGCTGCCCATGTCCGAGACCCTACCGGCCCCCGGCGGACCCGGCCGGTCAGCGGGTGTCGCGGTGCGCGGCGCGCACGCGGAGGAGCCGGTTGACCGTGACGGGGTCGTGCCGCAGCGCGGCCGGGTCGTCGAGCAGTGCGTTCAGCAGCTGGTAGTAGCGGGTCGGCGACATGCCGAGCCGCTCCCTGACGGCCCGCTCCTTGGCGCCCGGCCCCGGCCACGACCTGCGCTCGAACGCGAGCACGGCGCGGTCCCTCTCGCTCAGCTCCCGGGGCCCCGCGGGCTCCCGCGCCTCCCCTGGCTCCGGCTCCTGCCCCGGTTCAGCACCCGCCGCAGCCCCGGCCCCCGGGGACGGCGGGTCCTGAGGGGCCGCGGCTGCGGGGTCTGCGGGGTCTGCGGGCACGGCGCCCAGGCTACTTGCCCGCCTCGGTGGCGTCCGCCGCGTTCGCGTCCTTGGAGATCCTGGTCAGGATCTGCCGGGGGTCGGCGCCCGGCTCGACCGCCGTGCCGATGTTCTTCTTGATCTCGTCGCTCACCTGGGACCACGAGCTCTTGCCGAACGGGTAGAGCTCGGAGCTGTTGAGCGTCTTCTGGAACTCGCGCAGGTCGTTGTGGGCCGTGTCCTGCGCCATCAGGCTGTTGGCGCTGTAGGTGACCGGCAGGAGGTCGTACTGCTTGACGAAGTCCATGACGTTCTTGTCGCTGTAGACGTAGTCGAGGAACTCGCCGATCTGCTGGGCGTGGCCGTTCTGCTTGAACGCCATCATCCAGTCGGCCACGCCCATCGAGGACTTGGCGTCGCCGTCCTTGCCCGGCATCGGCACCATGCCGAAGTCGACGTGGGCCTTGCGGGCGCTGTTCATCAGCGTGGGGTGGCCGTTGAGCATGCCGACCTTGCCCTCGGTGAACTGCTTGAACGCGTCGGCGCGGTCCAGCTCGCCCGGCTCGACCGGTCCGGTGAGGCCCTTGCCGACGAGGTCCTTCTGGAGCCACTCGAAGGTCTTGACGTTCTCGTCCGAGTCGATGCTGTACGAGCCGTCGGTGCTGTTGGTGTAGCCGCCGCCCCCGCTGAGCAGCCACATCATCGTCTCGGCCTGGGACTCCTCCGTACCGAGCGGGAGCGCGAACGGCACGGGCACGCCCTCCGCCTTCAGCGCCTCCGCGTCGCTGCGGATGTCGTCCCAGTCCTTCGGGGCGCTGATCCCGGCCTCGTCGAACAGCTTGCGGTTGTAGAACAGCAGCCGCGTCGAGGCGACGAACGGCAGCCCGTACTGGGTCTGGTCGACCTTGCCCGCGTCCGCGAGCTGGGCGACGAAGCCGGACTGGACCGGCACGCTCAGGACCTGGTCGGCGCTGTAGAGCTTGCCCGCCTCCGCGTAGTCGGCGAACGACCCGACCTGGGCCATGTCCGGCGCCTCACCCTTCTTGACCAGGGCCGCCACGTCCGCGTCGACGGTCTTCCACGACCGGACGTCCACGTCGACGGTGATGCCCGGGTGGGTCCGCTCGAACTCCGACGCCAGTTTCTTCCAGTAGACGCTGGAGGACGTCTCCGGGCTGTTCCCGTAGTCCGCGGCGACGAGCTTGAGCGTGACGTCGCCCGAGCCGGCCGAGCCGCTGCACCCCGCGAGACCCATGGTGCTCATGACGGCTATGGCCGTGGTTATGCCCAGATAGCGGTGCCGCACGGGTTCTCTTCCCACCCTTCGCCCGCCCTCTGGCGGGAACTCGACGATCGAACCGCGATTTTGTCTCGTTCGAACGTTTGAGTCCAGACGAACGGACGAAAGCCGCAAGCCGTACCGCGGGCGGAGACGGGGAAGATCACGGGGCGCGAAACGGGGAGTGGACTAGACCTCTTGCGGCGCACGCGGGAGACTGTCCCGCGTGGAACACGTCATCGCCCTCGATGTGGGCGGCACCGGCATGAAGGCCGCCCTCGTGGGGGCGGACGGCGAGCTGCTGCACGAGGCACGCAGGCCGACCGGCAGGGAGCGCGGGCCCGAGGCCGTCGTCGAGGCGATCCTCGGCTTCGCGGCCGACCTGCGCGCCTACGGCGCCGAGCGGTGGGGCGCGGGCGCGCGCGCCGCGGGCGTGGCCGTGCCGGGCGTCGTGGACACCGAGCGGGGCCTCGCCGTCTACGCCGCCAACCTCGGCTGGCGCGACGTGCCGCTGCGCGACCTGGTCTCCGAGCGGCTCGGCGGTGTGCCCGTCGCGCTCGGCCACGACGTGCGCACCGGCGGCCTCGCCGAGGGCCGCCTCGGCGCGGGGCGCGGCTCCGACCGCTTCCTGTTCATGCCCATCGGCACGGGCATCGCGGGCGCCATCGGCATCGACGGCGCCATCGAGGCGGGCGCGCACGGCGTGGCGGGCGAGATCGGCCACGTGGTGGTGCGCCCCGGCGGCGCCGAGTGCAGCTGCGGCCAGTACGGCTGCCTGGAGATGTACGGCTCGGCCCGCGCCGTGACCCGCGCCTGGGCGGCCGCGTCCTGCGACCCCGGGGCGGACGCCGCCGACTGCGCGAAGGCCGTCGCCTCAGGCGACCCGAGGGCCGTCGAGATCTGGCGGGACGCCGTCGACGCGCTGGCCGCGGGGTTCGTCACGGCGCTGACGCTGCTCGACCCGCGCACCCTGATCGTCGGCGGCGGGCTCGCCGAGGCCGGCGACACCCTCTTCGAACCGCTGCGGGCGGCGGTCGCGGCGAAGGTCACCTTCCAGAAACTGCCCACCATCGTTCCGGCCGAACTCGGCGACACCGCCGGATGTCTGGGGGCCGGCCTGCTCGCCTGGGACCTACTCGCCACGGAGGTAAGCGCCTGATGGCCGCCGCAGCATCCACGCCCCCCGCTTCCGCGCCCGCAGCGGCGCGGCCCGGCACGTCGGCGGCGCCCGTCGGCGCCGGCACGTGCACGGTGCTGGCCGGGGGCCGGGTCGTCCTGCCGACCGGGGTCGTCGACGGCGGCCGGGTGATCGTCGAGGGCGGCAGGATCGCCGGGGCCGCCCCCGAGGGCGCCACGGTGGTCGACCTGGCGGGCCACTGGCTCGTGCCCGGCTTCGTGGACCTGCACAATCACGGCGGCGGCGGCGCCTCCTTCACCTCGGGCACGGCCGACGAGGTGCTGCGCGGCGTCCGCACACACCGGGAGCACGGCACCACGACCGTCGTGGCCTCCACCGTCACCGGCGAACTCGGCTTCCTGGCCCGGCGCGCGGGCGAGCTGTCCGAGCTGGTCGAGCAGGGCGACCTGGCGGGCGTGCACTTCGAGGGCCCGTTCATCTCCCCCTGCCGCAAGGGCGCGCACAGCGAGGCGCTGCTGCGCCACCCCGACCCGGCCGAGGTGCTCGCGCTGGTGAAGGCCGCGCGCGGCACGGCGAAGATGATGACACTCGCCGCCGAACTGCCGGGCGGCCTCGACTCCGTGCGGCTGCTCGCCGACCACGGCGTGATCGCCGCACTCGGCCACACCGACGCGACGTACGAGCAGACCGCGGAGGCGATCGAAGCGGGCGCGACCGTCGCCACCCACCTCTTCAACGCGATGCCGCCGCTCGGCCACCGGGTGCCGGGCCCGGTCGCCGCGCTGCTCCAGGACGAGCGCGTCACCGTCGAGCTCATCAACGACGGCACGCACCTGCACCCCGCGGCGCTCGAACTCGCGGTGCGCTGCGCGGGCGCCGCCCGTACGGCCTTCATCACGGACGCGATGGACGCGGCGGGTTTCGGCGACGGCACCTACGCGCTCGGCCCGCTGGCGGTCGAGGTCAAGGACGGCGTCGCGCGCCTGGTGGACGACGGCTCCATCGCGGGCTCGACGCTCACGCTCGACACGGCGTTCAAGCGGGCTGCGACGGTCGACCTGATGCCGGTCGAGGACATCGTGCGGGCCATCTCCGCCAACCCGGCGCGGCTGCTCGGCGTCGACGACCGGGTGGGCTCGCTCGAACCCGGCAAGGACGCCGACCTCGTCGTACTCGACGCCGACTTCACCCTCAAGGGCGTGCTGCGCAAGGGCGCCTGGGTGGTGGACCCGCGCACGGCCTGAGCGCCCGCAGGACCGCGGGGTCTGTGCCGGAGCCCGCACTTCTGGCATGATCAACAGCCGACTGCGGCGGCCCGCCGGGAGCGGGCCCGCGAGCACCGGACCGATCAGGGCAGAGGGGGGAGCGCGGCGTGATCCTCACGGTCACCCTCAACGCCGCCCTCGACCTCACCTACCGCACCGCCGCCCTCGTCCCGCACGCCACGCACCGCGTGACCGAGGTGAGGGAGCGGCCGGGCGGCAAGGGCGTCAATGTGGCGCGGGTGCTGACCGCGCTCGGCCACGAGGCCGTCGCCACCGGCTTCCTCGGCGGCCGCACCGGCGACGACGTGCGGCGGCTGCTCGCCGATCTGTCGCCCGCGACCGGGGACGCGTTCGTGCGGGTCGAGGGCACGACCCGGCGCACGGTCGCAGTCGCGGACGGCCGCTCCGGCGACACCACCCAGTTCAACGAGCCAGGACCGCTCGTCACCGCCGCCGAGTGGCGGGCGTTCACCGACACCTACGCCGAACTGCTCGGCCGCGCCGACGCGGTCGCGCTCTGCGGCAGCCTGCCGCCGGGCGTCCATGTCGGCGCCTACGCCGAGCTGGTGCGCGGCGCCCGCGCCGCCGGGGTGCCCGTCCTGCTCGACACCAGCGGCGAGCCGCTGCGCAGGGGCGTCGCCGCACGGCCCGACCTGGTGAAGCCCAACGCGGAGGAGCTGGCCCTGCTGACCGGCGCGCGCGAGCCGCTGCGCGCCGCGGGGGACGCCCGCAGGCGCGGGGCGCGCGCCGTGGTGGCCTCCCTCGGCCCCGAGGGCCTCGCGGCCGTCACCGCCGACGGGTCGTGGCTGGCCCGCCCGCCGTCCGCGGTGCGCGGCAATCCGACCGGCGCTGGCGACTCCGCCGTCGCCGCGCTCCTCGCCGGCCTGGTCGAAGGGGTGCCCTGGCCCGAGCGGCTGCGGCGGGCCGTCGCGCTCTCCTCGGCGACCGTGGCGGCCCCCGCGGCCGGCGAGTTCGACCAGGACGCCTACGCCGAGGTGCTGCCGCTCGTGACGGTCGCCGACACGGCCTGACCCGTGGCACGGTTCGGGGGGCGCCGCAGGCCCGGGAAACGCCGCGTCCCGGCCCCGCGGAGGCGGCGGCCGGGACGGTGGCGTGCTTCCCGCGGACGGTCAGCCCTTGACGTTGCCCGCCTTCAGGTAGACCTGGTCGAGGTTGACCCCGCACTGGTCGCCCTGCTCGCAGGAGATCTTGACCGTGTTGGACCCCTTCTTGAGGTTGATCCAGGAGAACGTCGTCGTCCAGCCCTTGTCCGCCTGGCCCTCGGGGGCGCCCGCGAAGTTCTTCATGCTGATCGACCTGCGGTCGCCGTCGTTGACGAAGAGGGACATCGTGGCGTCCTTGCCCGGCACGCCGTAGTTGGCGAAGAGGGTGTACGCGCCCGCCTTCGGCACGTCGACCGTCCAGGTCGCCGATGCGCCCTCGCCCGGCATCGCCACGTAGACGCCGCCCTTGGCCTTCGCGCCCGGCACGTCGGACGCCGTGGCGGCTGACCCGCCGAGCTGGAGCGTCGAGGCGTCCTGCTCGGGCAGCGAGGCGTCGTCGGAGCCCGCGCCCGCCGAGGCACCGCCCGACGGCTGGGAGGCGCCCGCGCTCGGCGAAACCGAGGCACCGGCGCCCGCCTCGTCGCCCTTGCCGTCCCCGCCGTTGCTCGTCATCAGGGCGACGGCGATGCCGATGACCACGGCCGCGACCACCGCGACAGCGGCGATCAGCAGCCCGCGGGTGTTCGGGCCGCCCCGGCCGCCGCGCCCCCTGCCCTGCTGCCCGGGCGGCGGGCCCTGGCGGACCGGGCCCCCGGGCACGGCCTGGGTCTCGGGCGCCGCGTAGTGCGGGTTCGGGGAGCCGTAGCCGCCCTGCTGCTGCCCGTAGGGCGCCTGCGCCTGTCCCTGCTGGCCGTACGGGGCGCCCTGCGGCGGCACCTGCTGCTGCGGGTAGCCGTACTGGCGCTCGCCGACGGTCCTGACCTGGTTGTAGGACGTTCTGGGCACGCCGGGCGTGGCCGCGGGGCCGGGGTAGCCGTAGCCGCCCTGCCGCCGCTGCTGGGCACCGCCCGACTGCTGCCCGTCGGCATACAGGTAGCCGAAGGGGTCGTCGTCCTCGGGCGTGCTCGCGCCGTCGTTCCCGGCCGTCATCCCTGAGTCACTCCTCTACCATCTCGTCAGCGTCGCCGACCGGGCGAGCCTACCGCGAGAATCTGGGCGCGAGGACGCCGCTCCGTCCCGTGAACACGGGCCGCGCGGCCCCTTCTGCCACCTCAGGGTGGGGCGGGTGGACGACGGGCGACACCGGTGGGGCGCGGGGGTGAACAATGTCTCGCCCGCCGACCCCGCGCCCCCGCGGATACGGCGGGAAGGCCGGGGCAGACGGGCTCCGGTGTGCTCTGTGCGGGTTCCGGCGTTGCTCTGTGCGGGCGGGTCAGCCCGCCCTGCGGCTGACCTTGCTGCGGGAGCGCTTCTCCACGTACATCAGCTGGTCGGCCGACTGGAGCACCTCCTCGACCGTCATGCCGCACGCCGCCCAGCCGATGCCGAAGCTGGCGCCGACGCGCACCGCGCGGCCGTCCACCCGGATCGGCGGGAGGATCGCGTTGCGCAGGCGTACCGCGAGGTCGGAGGCGTCGCCGGGGCCGAGGCCGTCGGCGAGCACCACGAACTCGTCGCCGCCGAGCCGCGCCACCGTGTCGCCGTCCCGCACGCCCGTGGTGAGCCGCCGCGCGACCTCGATCAGCACGGCGTCGCCGGTGTTGTGGCCGAACCTGTCGTTGATCGACTTGAAGCCGTCCAGGTCGCAGAAGAGGACCGCGAGGCCCTTCGCGCCCTCGCCCTCGCCCGGCGCGACGAGGTGCACATGGTGGTCGAAGCCGCCGGGCGTGAACCCGCCGAAGCTGCCGCCGCGCTCGCCGGTGCGCTCCTCGTAGGCGTCCTGGCCCGACCCGTAGCCGTCATGGGCGCCCTCGTCCGGGACCCCGGCCGGGTGGCCGCCGACCGGGTACGCGCCGTTCGCGCCGGTCCCGTAGGCCGGATCCGGGTAGGCGCCGGGGGCGTGGGAGCCGTCCTGGTACGCGGCGGGGGCACAGCCGCCGACCGGGTAGGCGGCGGGGTCGTGGGGTCCTTCCTGGTAGCCGCCGGCCGGCTCCTGCGGCCCGGGACCCCCGTCGTAGCCGCCGAACGCGGCGTCGAGCTGCTCGACCGCCGTGGCGGCGCGTGAGGCGCCGGGCCTGCCGCATATCCGGGCGCTGAGCCTGGCCCGCAGCTCCGCGCTGTTGGGCAGGCCGGTCAGCGAGTCGTGCGAGGCGCGGTGCGCGAGCTGGAGCTCGCGGCTCTTGCGCTCCTCTATGTCCTCGACGTGCGTCAGCAGGAAGCGTGGCCCGTCGGTGGTGTCGGCCACCACGGAGTTGCGCAGCGAGACCCACACGTACGAGCCGTCGCGGCGGGCGAGCCGCAGCTCGGCGCGGCCCCCCGCGGCCGAGGTGCGCAGCAGCGTGCCGATGTCCTCGGGGTGCACGAGGTCGGCGAAGGAGTACCGGCGCATCGCGGACGCGGGCCTGCCGAGCAGCCGGCACAGCGCATCGTTGGTGCGCAGCAGCCTGCCGCGCTGGTCGCCGCCCATCTCGGCGATGGCCATGCCGCTCGGCGCGTACTCGAAGGCCTGGCGGAAGGACTCCTCGCTGGCCCGCAGCGCCTGCTGCTCGCGTTCGAGGCGGACCAGGGCGCGCTGCATGTTGGCCCGCAGGCGGGCGTTGCTGATCGCGAAGGCCGACTGCGAGGCGTACATCTGGAGGGCCTCGCGGCCCCAGGTCCCCGGCTTGCGGCCGCCGCGCGGCCGGTCGACGGATATCACGCCGAGCAGCTCGCTCGTGCCGCCGCCGGTGGAGGTGTACATCGGCGCGTAGAGCCGGTCCTGGGGGTGCCACTCGTCGGCGAAGCGCGGTTCTGGGCCCTCGGTGTGCCACTGCGGCACGTCGTCCTCCAGGAGCACCCAGCCCTCGGCGTGCGGTATGAACCGCAGCTCGCCCCAGCGCTCGCCCATGTTGAGGCGCCGCTCCCAGGACGTGCGGGAGCCGACGCGGCCCGCGATCAGCGCCTCGGCCGCCGCGGAGCCCGCGAAGGCGGCGACGACGAGGTCACCGTCGCCCTGGACGATGTTGACGCAGGCCAGCTCGTAGCCGAGGCCCGTGACGACCCCGTCCGCGACGGTCTGGAGCGTGTCCGCCAGGCTCCGCGCCGTGTTGAGCTCGGCGACGGCCTGGTGCAGCTGCCGCATGGCCGCAAGACGGACATAGGGCTCCGACTCGGTCTCCATCGCTCGCTCTCCCTGAGACCTCGACAGCAACTCCAGGATTCTGATCGGCTCTCGTGTTGCACTGTTCCCGCCACTGAATCACAGCGAGCTGCCCGGCCGGTACACAGGGTCAGCGATAAGTAACGACTGTGAGTCAAGTCACATCAAATGATGAGCGATCGGGACGAGCCGCTGGGAGCGCTCCCCTGCCGCGCACCTCCGGGAGACACGGCGCGGTGCCGCGTGCCGCCCGGGTCCGCGGCAGCGCGTGCCTCCCGGGTCCGCGGCGCCGCGGCCGCCCCCGGTCCTAGGACCCGGCTGGTCCCCTGGCCCGATGCGGCACCCCGCGGCCCGCGGTTAGCGTCCGAGGCGTGCAGCAGACGACACCGGCCACACCGGCCCCCGCGCGCTCCCTGTCCCCGGCCTCCGGGGCCGTCCCCCATGCTGAGGGGGTGAGTGACGACGAGTTCCGCAGTGCGATGTCCCGGCTGGCGGCAGGCGTGGTCCTGGTGACGGCGCGCGAGGCGCCGCTCGCCGAGGACGGCCCGCGCGGCGAGGACGCCGGCATGACCGCGACCGCGTTCCTCTCCGTCTCCCTCGACCCGCCCCTGGTGCTGGTGAGCGTGCGGACCGGCTCCCGGATGGACGACCTGCTGGAGGAGCAGCCCCTGTGGGGCGCGTCCCTCCTCGCGGAGAGCCAGCGGCACATCGCCGGCCGGTTCGCGATGAAGGGGCGGCTGAGCGACCGGCTGCTGTTTCAGGACGTCCCCTACCGCAGGGGCGAGCTGACGGGCGCGCCGCTGGTGCGCGGCGCGCTCGCCGCCCTGGAGTGCAGGACCGAGCAGCGGGTGGCCGCGGGCGACCACACGCTGGTGATCGGCCGGGTGCTCGCCGCCGAGGTGCCGCACGCGGAGGGCGGGCCGCTCGCGTACTACCGCGGCCGCTACCGGCGGCTGGACTGAGCCCGCGCCCGGGACCGCGGGGGGAGGCGGCCGCGCACCGCCGGGGGAACGGGGGCAACGGCCGCGCACCGCGGCGGAAACGGGGTGACGGCCGCGCGGGGACGCGGGATCATGGAACGCATGTCCGGGCAGCCGCATGTCATCAGAGGCTCGGTCTCCCTGCCGGAGGCCGAGCTCCAGTGGCGTTTCTCGCGCTCGTCGGGGCCCGGCGGCCAGCACGTCAACACCACCGACTCGCAGGTGGAGCTGCGCTTCGACCTGGCGAACACCAAAGCGCTGCCCCCGGTGTGGCAGGAGCGCGCCCTGGAGCGGCTCGCCGGCCGCCTGGTCGACGGCGTGCTCAGCGTCCGCGCATCCGAGCACCGCTCGCAGTGGCGCAACCGCGAGGCCGCGGCCGTCAGGCTCGCCTCGCTGCTCGCCGAGGCGACGGCGCCGCCGCCGCGCGCCCGGCGCACGTCGAAGAAGGTCCCGCGCGGGGTCAATGAGCGCCGGCTGCGCGAGAAGAAGCGCCGCGGCGACACGAAGCGCGGGCGCTCGGGCCGCGACTGGTGAGCGGCGGGCGGGCCCCCTGGGCACGGCGCGGGCGGTTCGCGGCCCGCGGCGGCGGGCCCGTTCGGGTAAAGAAAGTAAAAACGCTGGAACCAGGCGCTCCTCTGGTGCCGTTGTAGAGGTGGCGGTAGCTTCCCGGACCGTCACCGGCGTTCGTCACGAAAAGGATTTTTCCCATGGCTGTAAGCCTGTCCAAGGGCGGCAACGTCTCGCTCACCAAGGAGGCCCCCGGCCTCACCGCCGTCACGGTCGGCCTCGGCTGGGACGTCAGGACCACGACCGGCAAGGACTTCGACCTCGACGCCTCCGCGATCGCGGTGAAGGCGGACGGCAAGGTCGTCTCGGACGGGCACTTCGTCTTCTTCAACAACAAGACGTCCCCCGACCAGTCGATCGTGCACACCGGCGACAACCTCACCGGCCAGGGCGAGGGCGACGACGAGCAGATCAACGTCGACCTGACGGCCCTGCCCGCCGACTGCGACAAGGTCGTCTTCCCCGTCTCCATCTACGACGCGGACAACCGCCAGCAGAACTTCGGCCAGGTGCGCAACGCGTACATCCGCGTCGTGAACCAGGCGGGCGGCACCGAGATCGCGCGCTACGACCTGAGCGAGGACGCCGCCACCGAGACCGCCATGGTCTTCGGCGAGCTGTACCGCAACGGCGCCGAGTGGAAGTTCCGCGCCGTCGGCCAGGGGTACGCCTCGGGCCTGGTCGGCATCGCCACCGACTTCGGCGTCAACCTCTGAGAAACGCCGCGGACGCGCGCGTGGGGCCCGGCGGCAGCCGGGCCCTCGTGCGTACCCTGCCCGCATGATCGTCGAAGCGCTCGCCCCCGTCGACGGCGACCTGCCGGGCCCGCTCCTGACCGAACTCGCCGCCCTGTACGCCTCGGACGAGGAGTTCGAGCGGCTCGGCGGCGACCCCGGAGCGCACGGCGGCATCGGTCCACGGGCCGTCGCCGCGACGCTCGCCGACGCACTCGTCCACCCGGGAGCCGAGGTGCTCGTCGCCCGCTCGGCCGGGGAACTCGTCGCCTTCGCCGTCGTCCTGCCCCGCCACCCGGGCGTGCCCGCCACCGGCGTCGCCGCCCGAGAGACCCCGGACGCGGGCCCCGGCACGGCCGCCGACCCCGACCCGTGGATCGGGCTGCTCGTGGTCCACGCCGAGCGGCGCAGGGCCGGCCACGGGCGGCGGCTCGCCGAGGCCGCTCAGGCGCGGCTGCGGGAGGCGGGGCGCGACGGCGTCCGGGTCGCCGTCCCGGAGCGCGACGCCACGGGCCTCGCCTTCTGGACGGCGCTGGGCTACGCGGAGATCGAGCGCGGCCCCGAAGCGCGGGTCCTGCGCAAGGAGCTGCCGGGCGCCGCGGGGCGCTGAGCGGCTCTGCGCCGATCTGTCCTGCGCCGGGCCGCGGCGAGGCGGGGGCCGGCCGCGGGGCCGTGGACGCCGTCAGGCGGCCGGGGGCGCGGACGCCCGTCAGGCGGCCGGCGCCCCGCATGGCACCATCGGCGGGTGCTCGACATCGGTTACTCGCTCTCCCGCCGCTTTCCCGACCCGCCGCAGACGGACTACCGCACGGCGGACGGCCGCGCGCTGCGGCACGACCTGTTCTGCGGGGACGTGTACCTGGCCGACACGGCCGCCGACCGGGAGCTGTCCACAGCCTGGGGATGGGTGCCCGTGCTCGACTTCGCGTGGGCGCTGTGCGACATCGTGGAGCGGCTCGACCGCGACCCGCGCGGCAGCCGGGCCGCCGAACCCCAGCACGCCGAGCTCGACTTCACCGAGTCGAGCGACCGGATGCTGTTCCTGCGCCGCTTCGGCTGGGTGGAGGTCGAGGCCGACTGGATGCCGGGCGGCGAGCCGCCGCTCGTCTTCGACCACCGCGAACTGCGACGCGAGGCACGGGACTTCCTGCACGATCTGGCCGCCGACCTCACCGACCTGCACGAGGGGCTCGGGGACAACGTCCTGGTGTGGGACCTGCTGGCCCGCTTCCCCCGCGTGTGATCCGCCGCGCGCGGTTCCCCCACGGGTGAGCGGGCCGCGCCTCCCGCACACGCGCCGCACACGGTCGGGCGCCGTCCCGGATGTCCGCGTTCCGTAAGGGACGGTGCCGCTCTGCGGGCCGCCCCGCGTGCCTACCCTGAGGGCGGGGAGCCCGCCGGGGCCCGCCCGTCCTGAGAGCAGAGCGAGGCGATCATGGCCACGGAGAGAGCGCACACACCGCAGGCGGAGCCGGCCGCGGCGCCGCCGCGGCACGGCGGCCGGTTCGCGCGGCTGCCCCGCCGAGTACGCCCCGACGAGATGGTCGAGGTGGTGGCTTCGCAGGCACCGCGCGACCCGGAGATGGGGCGCGACGCGGACGCGGACTGGATGGTCCGCTACAGCGCCTGAGCCCCGCTACGGGCGGGGCAGGGCGTGGCCCGTCGTCGCATCGACGTGGTCCGGGACCTCGTCGTGCCGGTCCCCGACCGACACCGTGCCCGTGGGCTCGAACAGCAGGATCGAGGCGCCGCGCGGCGACGAGGGCCGGTGCTCGACGCCCTTCGGCACCACGAAGACCGCGCCGCGTGCCAGGTGGACCGTGCGCTCGGCCCGCGCCCCGCCCGTCGCGGGGCCGTCGCGGAGCGCGATGTCGAGCTCGCCGTCGAGCAGCAGGAAGAACTCGTCGGTGGTGTCGTGGACGTGCCACACGTGGTCGCCCGCGACCTTCGCCACGCGGACGTCGTAGTCGTTGACGCGCGTCACGATGTGCGGGCTCCACAGCGCCTCGAAGCCGGCGAGCGCGTCGTCGAGGAGTACGGGTTCGGGCGCGGCGGAGGCGTCCGGTGTGTTCGGAGTGCTCATGCCTTCCATGGTCCACATGGCGCCCGCCGCGCACGAGTGATACGAATCGCACATGTCGCGTCGATCCTCGCAGCTGCCGCCTCGGGCCGAGCGCCCGGCGGCCCACGCGGTGGCCCTGGTCGTGGACGAGGGGTCCAACCCGTTCGAGCTGGGGGTCGCCACCGAGCTGTTCGGCCTGCGCAGGCCCGAGCTCGGCCGCCCCTGGTACGAGCTGACGCTCTGCGCTGCCGACCCCGCCGTGCCGATGCACCTGGGCCTGTTCACCATGACCGGCGTGGCGGGCCTCGACGCGGTGGAGCGCGCCGACACCGTGATCGTGCCGAACAGGCCCGACCCCGAGCACGGGCCCTCCCCCGCCGTCGTCGAAGCGGTCCGGCGCGCGGCCGCCCGCGGGGCGCGGCTGGTGAGCTTCTGCACGGGCGCGTTCACCCTGGCCGCAGCGGGGGTCCTCGACGGGCGCAGGGCCACCACGCACTGGCGCTGGGCCGACCTGTTCGCCGCCCGCTTCCCTGCCGTACGGCTCGACCCCGACGTCCTCTTCGTGCGCGACGGCGACGTGTTCACCGCGGCGGGCAGCGCGGCGGCGCTCGACCTGGGGCTGCACCTGATCACGCTGGATTACGGCAGCGAGGTGGCGAACGCCGTCGGCCGCCGCCTGGTCTTCCCCGGCCACCGGGACGGCGGGCAGCGGCAGTTCATCGAGCGGCCCGTCCCCGCCGTGCGGGACGAGTCGCTCGCGCCCCTCCTCGCGTGGGCGCGCGGGCGCCTTGACCGGCCGCTCGGGATCGCCGACCTCGCCGCGTACGCCGGGGTCAGCGCGGCCACCCTGCACAGGAGGTTCCGCGCCGAGCTCGGCACCACCCCGCTGGCCTGGCTGACCGGCGAGCGCGTCGCACTGGCCCGCCGGCTGATCGAGCGCGGCGAGGCGCGGATGGAGGTCGTGGCCAGGCTGAGCGGCCTCGGCACCGCCTCCAACCTGCGGGCCAGGCTCCACCGGGCCACCGGGCTCACCCCGACCCGCTACCGGGAGCGGTTCGGGCCGCGGCCCGCCTCCCGGTCAACCTAACCCCATAGCCTTACCGTCAGTGAGCGAATATGGCAGGGTCAGGTGCGCCCCGCCCTCTCGGGCCCGGCGCACCGCACCCCGATCCCGAAAGGACGCAGCATGACGTCCGCCCGCCCGTCCGAGCCGGACATCGACATCAGCACGCCGCACCCGGCCCGTATCTACGACTGCCTGCTCGGCGGCGACCACCACTTCCCCGCCGACCGCGCCGTCGCCGACCGGCTCCCGGCGGCCGCACGGCTCGGTGCGCGCGCCAACCGCGCGTTCATGCGGCGCGCGACGGCGTGGGTCGCGGGGACCGGCATCGACCAGTTCCTCGACATCGGCTCCGGCATCCCCACCGAGCCCAACCTGCACCGGGTCGCCCAGGGCGTCGACCCGCGCTGCCGGGTCGTCTACGCGGACTACGACCCGATGGTGCTGCGCTACGCCGAGGAACTGCTCGCCGGGACGCCCGAGGGCCGCACGGAGTTCGTGCGGGCCGACGTGCGCGAGCCCGCCGCCATCCTCGAACGGGCGCGCGCCGTGCTCGACTTCGACCGGCCCGTCGCGCTCTCGCTGATCGCGCTGCTGCACTTCGTGCCCGACTCCGACGACCCGTACGGCCTGGTGCGGGCGCTGCTCGACGCGCTCGCGCCCGGCAGCTGCCTGGTGCTCTCGCATCTCACCATGGACCTGTTCACCCCGGAGGAGGACAGGACCGCCGATTACCGGTCGAGCGGGATCGACCTGAGGCCGCGCACCCGAGCGGAGGTCAGCCGGTTCTTCGACGGCCTCGACCTGGTGGATCCCGGGCTGGTCACGGGGTGGCACCGGGACGCGCAGCCCCCGGCGGACACGGAGTCCGAGGGCGCGCGCACCGCCTGGTCGGGCGTCGGCTTCCTGCGCTGAGGGCGCGCCGCGCCCCGGGCCCGGTGCCTCCGCGCGCCCGCCGCGGGACCGGGAACCAGCCATCCGGCGGGGATCTCCCCGCGCGTTTCTGTGATACGAGGAAGGGGGGCGAGAACGCAGGTCGTGAGCGCTCCCCCGCTCCGGCCGCGCGTGGCCCCCGCGGCCGCTCCCGGACCTGAAACGGGAGCGGCCGCACCTGAGGCCGGGCGGCGCGGCACGTCGGCCGGGGTCCCGCCGGGTGGCGCGCGGCACGTGGGCCAGGGTCCCGCCGGGCGGCGCGCGGCACGTCGGCCGGGTGGCGCGGCGTCTCAGCCGAGTTCCAGGCTGGTGGAGGCGTGGACGCGGTCCATCGCGGTGCGCGGCGGCTCCCCCGTGTACATCCGCACCGTGAACCAGCCGGGCGCGAGCCCCCGCGCCTCCGCGGCGGCGCGCGCGGCCCCGTTCCCCTCCGGCACGTCCATCGCCACCTCACCACCCGGCTCCACCTGCGCGAGGAGCGCGTCGAGCAGGGCGCCCGCGTCGTCGGGCGTGTCTGCGAAGAGGGGGCCCACGCGGTGGCCCGACCTGGCCGGGCGGATCACTCCGTACCCGCGGACCGCGCCGTCCCGCAGCCGCGCGTACGCCGTATGGCCCGGGTTGGTCAGCCAGCGGCCGAGGAAGGCGCGCCGCTCGGCGGGGAAGCAGTGCGTGTCGTATGCGGCGACGCCGTCGAGCAGCCCGTCCCCCACCGGCACCACGCCGGCGGCCGCCGGGCCCCGCGGGATCGCGGGCACGCCCCCGTACCGCACGGACCGGTAGGCCGCGGTGAAGCCGGACTTCCGGTAGGTCGCCTCCTGCTCCGGCACGGCGTCGAGGCCGATCACCCGGGCGCCCGCGTGCGGCACCGCGGCCCGCCAGGTCGCCAGGCCGAGGCCCCGCCCGCGCAGGCCGGGGCGTACGAGGTAGAAGCCGAGGAACGCGTACCGCTCCGAGTACCTGACCACGGAGACGGCGGAGACGGCCCGGCCCCCGATCCGGCCGACGAAGAACCCCTCGGGGTCGGTCGGACGGAAGCAGGCGGTGTCCCGGAGCCCGGGATTCCAGTCCTCCTCGGCCGCCCACTGCTCCACCTGCGCCCACGCGGCGGCGGACGCGGGCGCGACGACGAGCCGCTCGGCGGCGGGCGCCGCGGCGTGGGGATCGGTCATGCCGGTCGTACGTCCCTCCGGTCGGATACGGCCCCTCTCAGTGACGGGCCGTCACTCACCGTACCGGCGGCGGGGGTCAGGGGACAGCGCGGCGGCAGCACCCCGGGGCCGGGCCGGCGGGCCGGTCAGCGGGGCACGCGGCCCCGGTCGGTCAGCTCCTCGCTCAGGGTCCAGAGCCGGTCCGCGAGCCCGGGGTCGATCGCGTACGGCATGACACCGGGGACCGAGGTCGAGTCGCCGAGCTCCCACGCGCCCGAGGGCGCCTCCGGCGTGACGATCGCGACCTCGGCGTTCTCGCAGTACACCCCGCCGAGCCCGGCGAGCCGCGGGCTGGTCGCGCACCACACGGAGGTGGCGGCGCCCTGCTGGAGGGTCTTCAGGTTCCGCGCGGGGTCCAGCACGGTGTCGCCGTTCTCGTCGATCACGCCGGCCGCCCTGAGCTGCTCCCGCGTGAGGTGCCTGCCCAGGTTGGTGTCCTGGATGGACCCGGGGTGCAGCGAGAACGCGCGGATGCCGTCGTCCCTGCCGCGCTCGTCGAGCGCGGCGGCGAAGAGGATGTTGGCGGTCTTCGACTGCCCGTAGCCCGCCCACGGGCCGTAGTCGCGGTGCAGGAAGTGCGGGTCGTCGAAGACCACGGGCGAGTAGTGGTGGCCCCACGACGACACCGAGACCACCCGCGCGCCGCCCGCAGCCACCAGCGCGGGCCGCAGCCGCCCGGTCAGCTGGAAGTGGCCGAGGTGGTTGGTCGCGAACTGCGACTCGTAGCCGCGCGCGTCCCGCACCAGTGGCGTCGCCATGATCCCCGCGCTGTTGACGAGGATGTGCAGCGGGCGCCCCGACGCGAGGAAGGCATCGGCGAACGCGTCCACCGACGCGGGGTCGAGCAGATCCATGGGGGCGACCTCGACGCCGTCCAGCGGCTCGGCGGTGGCCGCGCGGCCCCCACCGGGCGCGAGGGCGGGGGCCAGCGCCGCGCGGGCACGCTCCGGGTCGCGGGCGGGGACCACGACGCGGGCGCCCGCGCCGCGCAGCACGCGGACCGTCTCCACGCCGAGGCCGGAGCCGCCGCCGGTGACGACCGCGGTCCTGCCGGTCAGGTCGACCCCCTCGATGACGTCCTCGGCCGTGGAGGCCGCGCCGAACCCCGAGTCGACGGGCCGCTGTGGTGTACGCACGGTGATGGCTCGCTTCCGTATGGGTGCGGTGATGTCTCCACGCTATGGCGGCATATCCGTACGATGAATGCTTGTCGGTCCGTGATTTCTGCGCGAGAGTACGGGCATGGGGAACGATCCACTCTCCGACACCCTCGCCCTCATGGACGCCAGGTGCGTCGTCTCCGCGGGGTTCACCGTCTCGGGCCGCTGGGCCCTGCGCTTCCCGCGGCCCAGCCGGCTGAAGATCCACGCGGTGCTGCGCGGGCGCTGCCTGCTCTCCTTCGAGCCCTCCGGGACGCCCGGGGCTCCCGCCCCGCCCGAGACATCCGGACGGGCCGGTCCGCCCGGTGCGCCCTCGCCGACCGTGCTCGGCGAGGGGGACGTGGCGGTGTTCGACGGCTCGCGCCCCTTCGTGTTCGCTTCGGACCAGGAGACGGCACCGGTCGACGCCACGGGCCTGTTCACCGACGCGCGCGGCGAGGTGGTGCACCTCGGGGCGGGTGGGCGCGGCGAGGCGGCGGGCGCGCGCGGCGCGCCCGTGCCCGCGCATCACGACCCCCCCGAGCACATCGCCGTCGGCGGCCATGTCGAGCTCGCAGGCGGCGCCGAGGACCTGCTGCTGACGGCGCTGCCGCCGCTCATCCACCTCAGGTCGGACGCGGCGGAGGCGCCCGCGCTGCGGCGGCTGCTCGACGAGCTGCTGCGTGAGATGACGGCGAACCGGCCGGGCGCCGCCTTCGCGACGGGGCAGCTCGCGCAGCTCCTCTTCGTCCAGGTGCTGCGGGCCCATCTCGCCGACACCGAAGCGCTGCCCGCAGGCAGGCTCCGCGCGCTCGCCGACGAGCGGCTCGCGCCCGCGCTGCGGCTGATGCACGAGGAGCCCGGCAGGCCCTGGGGCCTCCAGGAGCTGGCACGGGCGGCCGCCATGTCCCGTACGACGTTCGCCTCGCGCTTCCGCGAGGCGGCGGGCGTGCCGCCGCTCGCGTACCTGACGGACTGGCGGATGCGGCTGGCCCGCCGCGCCCTGCGCACGGGCGCCACGACGGTCGCAGAACTGGCGGGCGCCCTCGGCTACACCTCGGAGAGCGCCTTCAGCAACGCCTTCAAACGCGAGACGGGCGTCTCGCCCCGCCGCTACCGCGACCAACTGCGGCAGCCGACGGCGGCCACCGCGAGTCCCGCCACGCGGCCGGGGCGGGCGCTCCCGGCACGCACGGGCGGCTGACCCGTTCCGCGGGGCCACGGGATCCGGCGGCCGAAACCGGGTACCCGGGCAACGGACACGCGCCCGGCCCCGTTCGCCGGGAAGCGGCCAATCCTCCGCGCCCGCGGCAACGAATGTGCGGTGACGTTCCGCGGTCGATGCCGCGTGCGAAGAACCACACCCGGAGGAGTGCCGCGTGAAAGAGGCCGTTCAGATCGGCGGACCCGCCCCCGTGGGGCCGGACCTGGAGGAACTTCTCGGCCTTGTGGCCCGCGGCGACCACGAGGCGTTCTCCCGCGTCTACGACATGGTCAGCGGGCCCGTGCTCGGGCTCGTGCGCTCCGTGCTGCGCGCCCCGGCCCAGTCCGAGGAGGTCGCACAGGAGGTGCTGCTCGAAGTCTGGCGCACCGCGTCCCGCTACCGCGACGACAGGGGCAGCGGCATGACCTGGGTGCTGACCCTCGCGCACCGGCGCGCGGTCGACCGCGTCAGGTCCGAGCAGGCAGCGGGCGACCGCGAGCAGAAGGCGGCCTTCCTGGCCCGCACCCCCTCGTTCGACGAGGTCACCGAGCAGGTGGAGGCCAGGCTCGAACGGGAGCAGGTACGCCGCTGCCTGCGCACCCTCACCGAACTGCAGCGGCAGTCGGTGACGCTCGCCTACTACCAGGGCCTGCTGTACCGGGAGGTCGCCGAGCTGCTCTCGGTGCCCCTCGGCACCGTGAAGACCCGCCTCAGGGACGGCCTGATCCGGCTGCGCGACTGCCTGGGGGTGACGGCATGACCACGCCGGAACTGCACACCCTGACCGGCGCGTACGCGCTGCACGCGCTCGATCCCGCGGAGCGCGCCGAGTTCGAACGGCACCTCAGGGCGTGCCCCGCGTGCGCCCAGGAGGTCGCCGAGCTGTCCGCGACGGCGGGGCGGCTCGGCCTCGCCGTGTCGCTGACCCCACCGGACGTGCTCAAGGAGCGCGTGATGCGGGCCGTCACCACCGAGCGGCAGCTGCCGCCCGCCGTGCCGGTGGCCGGCCGTACCGGCACCGGCGCCGGCGCAGGACGGGGGCGCGCGCTGGCGCGCTGGGCGCTCGCCGCCTGCGTCGCCGCGGCGGCCGGCCTCGGCGGTGTCGCCGCCTGGCAGCACGAGGAGGCCCAGGACGCGCGCGCCCAGGCGCAGGCCGCTCAGGACCAGGCCCGCGAGCTCGCGGCGGTGCTCTCCGCGCCCGACGCACGGACCGCGAACGGCAGGCTCAGCGACGGCGCGAGCGGCACGGTCGTCGTCTCCAGGTCCCAGGACAGGGCGGCGTTCCTCGCCTCAGGCCTGCCGAAGCCGCCGGCCGGCAAGGTGTACCAGCTCTGGTTCGACGACGGCGGCACGATGCGGTCAGCCGGCCTGCTCACCTCCTCGGCCGCCACGCAGTCGGTGCTGCTGCACGGGCACATCGGCAGGGCGTCGGGCATGGGCATCACGGTCGAACCGGCAGGCGGGTCCGCCTCCCCGACCACGAACCCCCTCGCCCTGATGGACTTCCCCACCTAGGGCGGCCCGCGTCACGGGCCGCGCGAGGGCGGCCACCCCGACCGGGTGGCCGCCCTCGCGGCGTACTACGTCAGAGCGCTCACATCTTCGGCATCAGGACGCTGTCGATGATGTACACCGTCGCGTTCGCGGTCGGCACGTTGCCGCAGACGATGTTCGCGCTGCCGTTGACCTTGAAGGAGTCGTCGGAGCCCGACGTCATGACCTTCTCCTTCTCCAGGCTGGTGAACGAGCCGCTCCCGAGCTGCGAAGGCGTCACCTTCTGGCCCACCACGTGGTACGTGAGGATCTTGGTGAGCATCGCCTTGTCGCTCAGGACCTTGTCGAGCGTGGCCTTCGGGATCTTGGCGAACGCCTCGTTGGTGGGCGCGAACACCGTGATGCCCTTGGCGTTGTTCAGGGTGTCGACGAGCCCGGCCTTCTTCACGGCCGTGACCAGCGTCGACAGGTCGGGGTTGTTCGATGCGGCCGTGGCCACCGGGTCCTGGGACATGCCGTCGAAGCTGCCCGCTCCCGACTTGGGCACGGAGGAACAGGCGGGCCCGAACGGCTTCGCCATCGTCCCCGTGCTCGGCATGGACGACTTCGACGGCATGGCCGCCGACGAGGAGGCGGTCCCCGACGCGCCCGAGCCACCGCTGTCCTTGCCGCTGTCGCTTGAGCACGCGGTCAGCGCGATCGGCAGCGCGAGGGCGGCGGCGGTGAGGGCGGCGGTCCGCTGGAAACGCTTGGCGAGCATGTGTCTTCTCCTTCTGCGAGGCGCACTGCTTCGTGCGCCGGAAACGTGGACTCTGGATCTCTGGGAGCAGGTCGCGGACCGGTGGTGCCGGGGGCCGCGACCCGCTCGGGGAAGGGCCGCTGCGGGCTCCTGTCAGGTCACGGCGACCACCACCGAATGCCAGCCCGTGGCGCCGTTCGGCACCGTGCCGACCCGCCGGTCGGTCTGCGTGTAGCCCGTACGGTCGGTGGCGCGGACCTCCAACGTGTGGCTGCCCGACGTGGCCTGCCACGGCCACACCCACTGGCGCCAGGTGTCGTGCCCCGCCTCGGCGGCGAGGCGCGCCTCGTGCCAGGGGCCCCCGTCGACCCGGACCTCGACCCGGGAGATGCCCTTGTGCTGGGCCCAGGCCACCCCCGCGACCGGCACGATCCCGGCCTTCGGACCGGCGAACGGCCGCGGGGTGTCGATCCGCGACTCGGTCTTGATCGGCGCCTCCCGCGACCATGTCCGCCTGACCCAGTAGGCGTCGAAGTCGTCGAACGTGGTGAGTTCGAGGTCGGTGAGCCACTTGCACGCGGAGACGTAGCCGTAGAGCCCCGGCACCAGCATCCGTACGGGGAACCCGTGCGCGAACGGCAGCGGCTCGCCGTTCATCCCCACGGCCAGCAGCGCGTCCCTGCCGTCCATGACCGTCTCCACCGGGGAACCGATCGTCATGCCGTCGACGGAGCGCGCCACCAGCTGGTCCGCGGGACCGCCCGCAGAAGGGGGCCGCACCCCGGCCTCGCGCAGCACGTCGGCGAGGCGCACGCCGAGCCAGCGCGCGGTGCCCACATAGGAGCCGCCCACCTCGTTGGACACGCATGTGAGCGTGATGTCACGCTCCACCAGCTCCCGGCCGAGCAGGTCCTGGAACGTCAGCGTCACCGGCCGCCGCACCCCCTTGCCGTGCAGCCGCAACCGCCACGCCGAGGCGTCCACACGCGGCACCGCGAGCGCCGTGTCCACCCGGTAGAAGTCCTTGGTGGACGTGCGGAACGCGCTGAGCCCCCGCACCTGCGGATGCACCCCCGCGGGCAGCGGGCGGGCCGGGGATGCGGGCCTCGGCAGCACGATGTCCGCGCGGCTCGCGGCCTGTGCCGCCGCCTTGTCCGCGTTGAGGTGACGGCCCAGCGCGCCCGCGCCCGCCGAGGCCGCGGCGGCCGCCGTCGCTGCCACCACGAACCCGCGCCGGTCGAACACCCCAGCCCCCGCGCCCCCGCGACCGCCCGCCTCCGGCGCCCCCGGCCTGCCCCCGAACGGCGACCTGGCCCGCCCGGCCAGCCAGTACAGCAGCGCACCCGCCACCACACCGCCCACCGCTGACGGCAGGACGTCGGTCCACCGCGCGTCGGGCCGGGACGCCGCGGCGGCGACCCCGACCGCGCCGAACAGGAGCGCGACGCCCGACCCCGTACGCCGGTACCGCACGGCCAGCACACCCACCCCGAGGGCGAACAGGGCCAGCACGACCACGATGCCGAGCTGCAGCACCGCCTTGTCCTCGGTACCGAAATGCCGCACCGCGAAGTCCTTCAGCGCGGGCGGAGTGCGGTCGACGGCCGCGCCGCCCACCGCCGTGACGGGACTCGCCTCGGGACGCACCGCCACCGACACGAGCTCCGCGACGGCGAGCGCAGCGAAGCCCGAGACGAGGCCGCTCGCCCCGCCGAGCAGCGCCCGCAGGCCCCGGCCGCCCGGTCGGCCGGGACGGGCCTCCGGTGTCACGACATCCGCATCTCCAGTCACGCACGCCATTCGGCGCCGCCCCCGGCCGGGATTGGTCGTCCCCCCGAAGGAGTGACTGCGGCCCTCCGGGTCCACCCCGGGAACGGACCGGGACCAGTCCCCGGAGGCTCCGGCTCCGAATCACCCGTACAAGGGGCGTGACCCGCGCCCCCGCGAGGAGGGAGCGCGATGAGCGGGGCGGCACGGAGCACTGCGGTCGTGGGCAGCGGAGTGGCGGGCCTGACCGCCGCGTACGTCCTACAGCGGGGCGGCCACGAGGTGACGCTCTACGAGGCGGACGACCGGCTCGGCGGCCACGCGCACACGCACGACCTGCCCTCGGCCGACGGGCGCGTCCACCACGTCGACTCCGGCTTCATCGTGCACAACGCGCGCACATATCCGTATCTCCTCCGTCTCTTCGCCGAACTGGGCGTGGCCACCCAGGAGTCCGAGATGAGCATGTCCGTACGGTGCGACGGCTGCGGCCTGGAGTACGCGGGCGCCCGCGGCCTCCGCGGGGTGCTCGCCCAGCCCCGCAACGCCCTCAACCCTGCGTATCTGCGCATGCTCGCTGAGATCCCCCGCTTCCACCGCGCCGCCCGCCGCCTCCTCACCGACCCCCGGGTAGCCGAAGCAGCCGGCACGGGGGAGGCAGCCGCAGCGGGCGCCGGGAGCGGCGGCGACGCGGGCACTGGCGGCGCGGGCCATGGCAGCGTGCGCGCTGCGGGCGGCGCGGGCGTCGGGGACGTCGGCATTGCGGGCGCCGCAGGCGAGGGCGCCGCGGGCGACGGCAGCGCGCACGCCGTGGGCCGCTCCGGCCGCGGCGGTACGGACGGCACGGGCGAGGCGGGTCGCGGCGAGGCGGGCGGCGCGGGCCGTCTGGGCGAGGCGGGCGGCTCCGGCCGCGACCGTACGAGCGGCACGGACGAGGCGGGCCGCACGGGCGGTGTCGGCGAGGCGGGCGGTGCGGAGCGCGCCGGCGCCCCGACGCGTCCCGCCTCCCCGAGGCGTCCCGGGGACACGGCGCGAGCCGGGGGCGCGGCCACCCCGCTCCCGATGACGACCCTCGGCGCGTTCCTCACGGCGGGCGGCTTCTCGCCCTACTTCGTCGCCCACTTCATCACTCCTCTCGTCTCGGCCATCTGGTCCTGCGATGCCAGGACAGCCCTGCGCTACCCGGCGTCGTACCTGTTCCGCTTCCTCGACCACCACGGGCTCCTGTCCGTCGGCGGGTCCCCCACCTGGCGAACCGTCACCGGCGGCTCACGCTCCTATGTGGAGCGCATCGGGAAGCAGCTCACCGCCGTCCGCACCGCGACACCCGTCCACGCCGTGACCAGGGGCCGGAACGGCGTCACCGTCACCACCGACGACGGCGGCGACGAGCGCTTCGACTCCGTCGTGATCGCCGTGCATCCCGGACAGGCGCTCCGGCTGCTCGCGGACGCCACGGACACGGAACGCGACGTACTGGGCGCCTTCCCCTACTCCCGCAACCCGGCCCTGCTCCATACCGACACCTCCGTCCTGCCGGCGGCTCCCGGCGCCGCCGCCTCCTGGAACATGCGCCTCCCCGCCTGCGAGGCCGACGCCGCCTCCGTCCGGATCAGCTACGACATGAACCGCCTCCAGCGCCTCGACGCACCCGAGCGGTACGTCGTCACCCTCAACGGCGCCGGCCAGGTCGACGACCGGCAGATCGTGGCCCGTATGGACTACGAACACCCCGTCTACACACAGGAGTCCGTCGCCGCGCAGCGCCTCCTGCCCGGGCTGAACAGCGGCGTCACCGCCTACGCCGGGGCGTACCACGGCTGGGGCTTCCACGAGGACGGCTGCCGCTCGGGGGTACGCGCCGCCGCGTCCCTGGGGGTGGTCTGGTGACACCGGCACCACCGCACCGCCCGCCCGCGTCCGAACCCGCCCCGCCGGGAGCAAGGCCCGGCACGGGGAACCCGACGCCCGCGCTGTATCCCTGCACCGTCGCCCACGCCCGTGTCTCCCCGCGCCGCTATGCCTTCCGCATGCGCACCTACCTGTGGCTGATCGATCCGGACCGGCCTCCGGCTCTCCCGTGGTGGCTGCGCCCGCTGGCCCGCTTCGACGCGCGCGACCACTTCGGCGGGAGCCGGCCGACGATCCGGGCCGGTCTCGAATCCTTCCTCGCCGCCCACGACATCGACCTGGAGGGCGGGACGGTGTCGATGCTGGCGCACGCCCGTGTGTTCGGCCATGTGTTCAACCCCCTCACGCTGTACTGGTGCCACCGCCCCGACGGCTCCCTCGCGTGCGTGGTGGCCGAGGTCCACAACACCTACGGCGAGCGGCACTGCTATCTGCTGCACACTGACGCAAGCGGCCGCGCCACGGTCGGCAAGGACTTCTATGTCTCGCCGTTCTTCCCCGTAGACGGCGCCTATGCGATGCGTCTGCCGGAGCCCGGCGAGCGGCTCTCCCTGACCGTCCACCTGGACAGGCCGGGCGGCCGTGCATTCACCGCGACCGTGCGGGGTACCCGACGCGCCGCCACCTCCAGGGAACTGCTGGTCGCCGCTCTCCGCCACCCGTGGTCGACCGCGGCCGTCTCCGCGGGTATCCGGATCCACGGTATAGCGATCCGGGTGCTGCGCGGCCTGCCCGTGCAGCCCCGTCCCCGACACCCGCACCAGGAAGGCGTGGAGTAAGACGTGACCCTCTCCCCATACCCGCACCACAGCTCCCCCGCCGACGCCGCCCCCGGCCCGGGAGACCACCGGAGCGTCGACGCGACGCGGTGGCCCGATGTGGCGCGGCTGCCCCGCTCGTCGCGGGCCCGGAGCGCGATCGCCGCGCGCCTCGTGCGCCACGCGTTCGCCGGCCTGCCGCTTTCCGTGCGGTTCGGCGACGACACGGGGAAGGCCATCGGGCTCGGCGGGCCCCGGATGACCGTGCACGACCCGGACGCCTTCCACCGGCGGATCGGCGCCGACGGGCTGATCGGCTTCGGCGAGTCCTACATGGCCGGCGAATGGGACGCACCGGATCTGGTGGGGGTGCTGACGGTGCTCGCCGAACACGCGGACCAGCTCATTCCCCCATCGCTGCAACGGCTCCGCAGGACCTTCCTGCCCGGGCACCCCGCCTCGCTGCGCAACACGCCGGAGGGGGCCCGCGACAACATCCGCAGGCACTACGACCTGTCCAACGACCTCTTCGCCCTGTTCCTCGACGCGACCATGACCTACTCGTCGGCCGTCTTCCGTGCGCTGCCCAGCGACGCGTCGCTGCTGGGCGACGCGCAGCACCGCAAGATCGACCTGCTGCTGGACGCCGCCCGCGTCGGGCCCGGCACACGGCTGCTGGAGATCGGCACGGGCTGGGGCGAACTCGCCGTACGGGCGGCGGCCCGCGGGGCACGGGTCCACAGCGTCACCCTCTCCGAGGAGCAGCGGGACCTGGCCATGAAGCGCGTGCGGGTGGCGGGCCACGAGGACGCCGTCACCATAGAACTGACGGATTACCGCGCGGTCCACGGCACCTTCGACGCCGTGGTCAGCGTGGAGATGATCGAGGCCGTGGGCGTCGAGTTCTGGCCGACGTACTTCAAGGCGCTGGACCGGCTGGTGGTGCCCGGCGGACGGGTCGCGCTCCAGGCGATCACCATGGCGCACGACCGGGTGCTCGCCACCAAGGACACCTACACCTGGATCCACAAGTACATCTTCCCGGGCGGGATGATCCCCTCGCCTGAGGCGATGGAACAGATCACGCAGCAGCTGACGGGCCTTCGGACGGTCCGCTCGGACCGGTACGGCGCGCATTACGCCGAGACCTTGCGGCTGTGGCGCGAAAGCTTCATCCAACAGGCCGACGCTGTGGACACGTTGGGCTTCGACAGGACTTTCCGGCGCATGTGGACCTTCTATCTGGCGTATTCGGAGGCGGGTTTCCGCTCCGGGTATCTGGATGTCCGGCAGATCGTTCTGACCCGTACCGGTGGTGGGACAGCGGCGGGCGGTGGGGCCCGGTGAGCGGTTTCCCCTGGGGCGCGTTCGGCACGGGAGTCGGGATCTCGGCGGCCGGGGTGCTTGCGGTGATGCTGGTGGCCTTCACCGCCGGCGTCACGAGGAACCGGCACAGGTACGTGGACGTGGCCTGGGGCGCCGCGTTCGCCGTGGCAGCCGTCGTGTCGCTGGCCGCGGCCCTTGACCAGGGCGGGGGAAACAGTGCCCGGCAGGTCCTCGTCACGGCGCTGACGGTGGTCTGGGGGACGCGTCTCGCGCTGCACATCGCCCACCGGGGCTGGGGCAAGGGCGAGGATCCCCGCTACGAGAAGATGCTGGCCAAGGGATCGGGCGACCCGCGGCTGCGGGCCCTGCGGACGGTGTATCTCCTGCAAGCCCTCCTGGTGGTCCTCGTCTCACTTCCTGTCCAAGCCGCCCAGTACCTGCCGCAGCCCGTGGGCCCCTGGGAGTACGTGGGCTGCGCGCTGTGGACACTGGGGCTGTTCTTCGAGGCGGTGGGTGACCGCCAACTGGCCACCTTCACGGCCGACCCGGCGAACAAGGGCCGCATCATGGACCGCGGCCTGTGGAGTTGGACGCGCCACCCCAACTACTTCGGCGACTTCTGCGTGTGGTGGGGGTTGTTCCTGTTCTCGTGCGGCACCTGGCAGTCCGCTGCCGCCACCATCGTGAGCCCGGTCGTCATGT
The DNA here is from genome assembly GCF_040704505.1 of Streptomyces sp. NPDC047002. NCBI lineage: Bacteria > Bacillati > Actinomycetota > Actinomycetes > Kitasatosporales > Streptomycetaceae > Streptomyces > Streptomyces sp. NPDC047002. The sequence goes on along the minus strand of NZ_JBEYWC010000006.1, from coordinate 138,133 downwards.
CCCTGCTTCTGACCAAGGGGAGCGGGAAGCGCCTGTTGGAGCGGCACATGGCCGAGCGTCCCGGCTACGCCGCCTACGTCTCCCGAACCAGCGGCTTCCTCCCCCGGCCACCGAAGAAGCGCTCCCCCGCCCGGAGCTGAAGCGAGACCCCCACCTCAAGCCCTACAGAACCAAGCCCTACAGAACCGACCCCTCCAGCGTCGGCACCGGCCCGAGCAGTTGGCCACCCCGCTCGTGCCTGGATGGCCCCTACCGCGATCGGGCCCGAGCAGCAGGCCACCACGTCCGGATCCGGCCCGCCGGCTACCACAATCGGTCTGGGCGACCGATTCACCGCATCACGTTCAGGTCCTGGCAGTCAGCCACCTCGTTCGGGCCCGGGCGACCAACCAGCACGTTGAGCCCGCGCGACCAGCCAGCACGTTCGGGTCCCCGCGACCAGCCAACGCGTTCAGGTCCGCACAACCAGCCACCGCGGTCGGGCCCGTGCGACGAGCCAAGGCGATCGCTCCGGGCGGGCGGCGCCGCGTGGGGGCCGCGCGACCAGCCGCCGCGATCCGTCCCGGCAGGCGGCGCTGCGGGCTCCCGGACGCAGCCCGGTGGTGGGGCCGGGAGCCCTGCTCAACGCACCCTCCGGCTCCGGTGTGACGCCGCTCGCATCCGCACCGCCGCCTTCGGCCGGCCCAGCCCTGTCGAACTGCCCGCGTCGGCCAGCGGTCCGTGTACCAGCTCGTTGAGTACGGGCCCCGGCTCCGCGTACGGTTCCAGCACAACGGTCATCCGCGTCCGGAACCGCCCCTGCCGGTAGCCCCCTCGGCGACCCCCTCCGCCCTTCATGGTGAGCCGGGCCCGCGCCCCGGCCACCCCCGGCAGCGTCTCCGTCTCCGCCGCTATCGCGTTTTCAAGGGTCCCCCTGCGCAGGCGGGCCCCGGACCGATGCAGCGAGAACACCGCCGGCCCGCGCCTCCCTCCCTGTACGAACAGCCAGCACAGACAGAGCAGACACCCCACCGCGAGGCCGCTGATCACCACCGGGCTCCACCAGTCCTGCACCCTGACCCGGTCGACCGCCGCACGGTCGAGGAGATGGTCATAGGCCCCCAGCCCCGGCCACCATGACGGCAGCTCCCACCGCACCTGGCCCTTGGCGACCAGCCAGGTGACGCCGAGCCAGCCACCTGCGCCCACCGACACGAGCCCGATCAGCGCGATCAGAACCCTGTTCGCCACTCCTCGCACATCGCCCACCGCCTCTCACACTTCCCTGCGCCCGCGCTTCCTCTCGGGCGCTGTCTACGTTCCTCTCGCTCACTTCTCCCCGGCAGCGGGTGCCACGGGCGCGTCCACCCCCTGCTTCTGCGGTGGGCTCTGCTTCTGCCTGGGCGCCCGCGGCAGCCCGGACGGGGCATCGGCCGGTGGAGGCGTCCACTCCTCGTCCGGGCGCACGAAGACCGTCAGCCGGGGAGGCTTCGCCAGCCCCAGCCGGTCACGCTTCGCCGTGACGGCGGAAGAGAGCGCCTCCCGGAACTCGTCGGGGTCGCCGAACCGGACGGTGGCCCCGACGAACACCTTTCTGCGGCGGACCTTGACTCGTACCGCGCCCACGCCCGGGATCTCCAGCGCTGTGTCCCGCAGCAGCAACGCGACGGCTGACCGGTCCAGATACGCCCGCACGTCGGCGGAAGGCGGCTCCATCGGGGTGAGCCGACGCGCTCCGGGCGTCACGGCCAGCCACACCAGCCACAGCCCCAGCAGGACCAGGGCGACGGCGGCGACCGCGGCCACCACTGCCGTCAGACTCAGCCCGTAGACCCGGTCGAGCAGGGCGTGCCGCCACGGCGCGGGCCTGGCGCCGAGCCGCACCGCCGCCACGTCGTACAACACCGCGGCGCAGCCCAGCGCACCGAGCACGGCGCACACACCGGCCGGAACACGCCTCGCCGACCATGGCCTTCGCGCTTTGAGCCCCGGCAAACCGGTCCGGCGGACACTCTCACCCACGATCACACCACCCTCTCGGCGTTCAGTGCACGGACCGGTGTGAGCCGGCCTACGAGCACGTCCACAGACGCGACGGGGATCCCGGTCAACGCTGCGGTGCGTTCGGCGACATGCTGCCGTACCCGCGCGCACACGGCGTCGATGTCCAGTGGGTAGGGCAGGTCGATTTCCAGTGCGACCTTCGTGCGGCCCCTTCGGCTGTCCGCCGTGGCGCGGGCGCCGGCGTGCGGGTACGGCACAAGTGCTTCCCTGGCCGCCTGCGCGGCGATACGGCCGGCCGACCGGTCGCTGACGGTCGTCGCCCCGCGGCGCGCGGACTCGCCCTTCACACCGCCCGTCCCTTCGGCCTTCGAGCTGCCGGTGTGCTCCTGGGCGGCCGTGCCCGCGACCTGTCCGGCCGTCAGCGCCATCAGGGCCTCCTGCGCCGGTCCGGGTGCAGGAGATCCTGGACGTCGAGGTCACCGTCGACTATCCGGCCGACACCGAACCCGACCGCTCCCAGCGCCGCCACCAGCAGGAACGCACCGAAGCCGCCGAAATAGCCGGCGAATCCGAGCGCCATCCCCGCAACGAGGCCCAGTGCGGACCACCCCTTCATCTCTCCTCCTCAGCCGAACCGGGACAGCAACCGACCGCCGCGCTCACTGAAGGTGCAGCTCGCTCTCCGGCTCCGCGTCGTCGTCAGGCAGATGGACGTCCCCGACGGCGACGTTGACCTCCACGACTTCGAGCCCGGTGATCCGCTCCAGGGCCGAGATCACGTTCTCCCTGATCTCCGCGGCACAGTCCTGGATCGCGACTCCGTACTCCACGACCACGTCCAGATCGATGGCCGTCTGCCGCTCTCCCACCTCCACCTTGACGCCGCGCCCCAACCCCGACCGGCCGCTTCCGCCCGGGACCCGGTCGCGTACGGCGCCCAGCGTGCGGCTGAGACCGCCTCCTCCGAGTGAGTACACACCCGGGACCTCGCGGGCGGCCATGCCCGCGATCTTCTCCACCACTCCGTTGGCGATGATCGTCCTGCCCCGGGTGCCCGCCGGGGCGTCCGAGCCCTTGTGTCCCGCGTCGACGGTGGTCACTCCCTGCGCGGCCGCCGAACGGGGCGGCTGCGGGGGCGGCCCGCTCGGGGCCGCCGGGATGCCCTTCATGCCGGTGGAAGCTGCGGACGTCGTCATGGGTCCTCCTCGGTCTCGGTGCTCGATCTCTTGCTCGGCCGGCGCCGTCGGCATTCGCCGGGCGCTGTCCGCTTGTTTGTACGTGCGCGGGTGCGCGCGCGTGTACGCGTATGCCCGCGGGCGCGTAGTACTTCGCCCCGAAGGGCAGCCGTGCTGCGTGCCGATAACCGTTGGACACAGCCGCGGCGCATTCGTCACGCGCTCCGCGGAAATCGATCGAAATTTTTTCTCCTGGGCGGGCGAGCGTGAGGATCGCGCCGCAACCGTGTCAAAGCAGGTGAAGCAGTCACGGGGAGAGGAGGCCGTACGTGCCTGTAGGGGAGCGGCGCATCAGACGCGCCGGGGCATCGGAGCGTCGTTCATGGCCGGACGACGCACTGCTCGCGGTGCGCGCAGGCGAGGGGGACGCGGAGGCCTTCGAGACCTTGGTCCGCAGACACATGCCAGTGCTGTTGAAGCTGGGATACCGGATGTTGGGCGACAGGGGCGACGCCGAGGACGCCGTGCAGGAGGGATTCGTGAGCGCGTGGCGCCGACTGCCGGAGTTCCGCAGCGACTCGGAGTTCAGCACATGGATGTTCCGCATCGTGACCAACCAATGTCTCAATCAACTGCGGGCGCGGCAGCCAACAACACCACTGGAATCCGTCCCTGAACCGTCGGCACCCGACCACACGACCTCGCCCGCACGCGCCGCGGAGTCCGCCGCCGTCGCGCTGGCCCTGGACAGGGAGCGCCGCCGGCTCCCTCCCGAGCAGCAGGCGTGCTGGGTGCTGCGCGAGTACTACGGCCTGTCGTACAGGGAGATCGCGGAGACCATGGGGATCAACGAACACGCGGCACGCGGCAGGATCTATCGGGCTCGCCAGGCTCTGACGGAGGCGATGAAGGCATGGAGATGAATACGAACCAGCCGTCATGGAGCCGCGGGCCCGAGAGCGGCGGAGGACGGGACACACCGGGGAACAGCAGCGAGGACGCGCAGCGGGAGAGGGAGTCGGCTGTGGGAAGGGACGCGGACCAGGAGGAGATGCTGCCCTGCGGCCGCTCGCTGATCCACCTCTGGGAGGCGTGGGACGAGGGCGTCCTCACCGCCGATCCGCACGTGGCCGGCTGTCCGCACTGCACGGCGGCGCTGGAGCATCTGCGTGCCTTGCAGGAGTTCGTCGAAGAAGACCCGGGCGACAAGGAAGGGGACAACCGGATCGGCGGATTCGCCGAAGCCGGCGAGTCTGCGGCTGAGGACGAGACGTTCGACAGTCGCGTCGAGGCCGTTACGGGCCGCGTCATGGACATCGTGCGGCTGGAGCTTCGCCCCGGACGCACGCTCCCTCTCGGCGAGCCCGACGAGGACGCCTGGATCGTGGAGGCAGCCTTGGCGAAGGTCCTGCGGCGCGCCGCGGACTCCCTGCCGGGGGTCCGAGCCGGCAGTTGCCGTATCCGCCCTTCTTCGGTCGCCTACGCGCCGGATGCTGCGAGGGGCGCGCATGGCGAAGCGGCCACGGACTCCGCAGGCACCGCAAGCGGCGATGGGGACCGACTCGACGACACGAGCCATGCGACCGGCCATGGCGCGGACCGGACGACGGATCCCGCGCCGGAGTACCGCCCCGGCATCATGGTGTTCCAGGACCGGGGGCCTGTGGACGTGTATCTGGAGGTGGCCGCGACCCTGTCGTGGACCATGCCGGAACTGGCCCACAGGGTGCGGGAGCGGGTGACGGTCGCCGCGATCGAGGCGGTGGGCGTCCACGTGGGGGCCATAGATGTCTCGGTGGTCGACCTGTTGGACGACGAGCTGATGGACACGTCGGCGGGTGCGGATCGAGGACGGGAGGAAGGGTTCCGGTGGTGAGCGGAGAGAACACGCGCGAGCTGTCGCTGTTGCTGACGAGCGGGGCGGCGGAGGCGGCGCGCTCCACCGAGGGAGTCGCCTTCCTGCGCCCAGGTCTGGCGGACGTCGTCCGCGGCGCCGCCCGGCTCGGACCCCCGTCGGCGTCGGGCGTGCGCGTCCGGTACGAGACGGAGAGGGGCCACTGGCACATACAGGTCCAGCTCGTGACGGCACCAGGGCATCGCGCGGTGGACGTGACGCGGGCGGTGCGCAGCGCGGTGGAGGCGAGGGTCGCCGCGGCCCTGGTTCCGGCGCGGATGGATCCGGCGCGGCAGGACGAGGCTGAAGACGGGCGGGAGGCGTCGGCATCGGTCTCCGTGACCGTCACGGTCACCGGGGTGAGCTGAACCGCGCAGAACCCGGGGTCCCGGTCTCTTCGGAGGCGGGAGGCGGAATGCCGGTGTCCTCCGCGGGGCGGGCCGAAGCCGCCCGCCACCCGGCCAGGGTGCGGAGCCGCGGTCTCCGGCCGGGGAGCGGAGGTGCGCGGTCTCCAGCTCCCGTGCGGGGCGCTGTCTCCGGCCGGGTGGAGGGAACCCCGCACCGGGCGAAGGTGGTGGGCGTCCGGCGCCTCGGCGGGGAAGCGGGCCGCCCGCCCGGCGAACGCACTGCGCTCGCTCGGATACGTGAGGTGAGACGGCGCCAGGTCCTGCTTGCCGCGCATGGCCGCTGTCCGTGTCCCGGAGGGGCGGCTCGGGTGGAGTGGACACGCCCTTCATGGGCGGTGACGGGGAGACGTGGGACGGACGGCGTTCGTGGGGTACCCGGCATCGGGTCTGCATGAAAGGAGGGGTCTGTGGCCAGGGAAGACTCACTGAAGCATTACCGGGACAAGCGGGATTTCGGCGCCACGGGCGAACCGCGCGGCGGCGTCGGCACGGCCGGAGAGGCCGGGAAGCCGGACGGCCGCCGCGGCAAGCAGGCGGGGCACGGTACGGAGAAGGCGCGGCATGCGACGGAGGACGGCTTCCCTTCGTATGTGGTGCAGATCCACGACGCGAGCACCATGCACTTCGACTTCCGGCTGGAAGTGGACGGGGTCCTCAAGTCGTGGGCGGTACCGAAGGGGCCCTCCACCGATCCCGGGGACAAGCGGCTCGCCGTGCCCACGGAGGACCATCCGCTGGAGTACCGGGAGTACGAGGGCGTCATCGGCGACGGGCAGTACGGGGCAGGCACGGTGATCGTCTGGGACACGGGCACGTACCGCCCGATGGGCGAGGAGGGAACCCCGGAGGACGAGGGACCCTTCGCGGAGGCGCTGGCCAAGGGCCATGCGAGCTTCTGGCTCGACGGGACGAAGCTGAAGGGCGGCTATGTGCTCACGCGGTTCAGGGGCGGAGAAGGCGGCGGCAGCGGGGACGACGGCGGCGAAGAGGCCTGGCTGCTGGTGAAACGGGCGGACGCGAGGGCGGACCGGACGGGTTCCGCCACTCCGGACCCGCACCGTGCCAGGTCGACCCGGTCGGGCCGCACGCTGCGCCAGGTCGCCGACGGCCTCGGAGGGGGGAACGGCACATGATCGGGCTGTTGTCCTCCCTCTCCCCCGACGAGCTGCGCCTGCTGTCGGACGCGCCACCCGGTGCCGAGCTGGCGGCGCAGCCCATGTTGGCGACACTGAGCGACCGCCGGGACTTCGACGCGGGCGGCTGGATCTTCGAGCGGAAGCTCGACGGCGTCCGAATGCTTGCCGTGCGCGACGAGGACGGCATCAGGCTGCTGTCCCGGAACGGCCTGCGGCAGAACGCGACCTATCCGGAGGTCGCGGACGCGTTGAAGGCGCAGGGCACGATGGACTTCGTGCTCGACGGTGAGGTCGTGGCGTACTCGCACGGCAGGACGGACTTCGCCCGGCTCCAGCAGCGGCTCGGCATCACCGACGAGCGCCAGGCGCGCGCGAGCCATGTCGCCGTGTCCTATTACGTCTTCGACATCCTCCGCCTCGACGGGGCCGATGTGACGCGACTGCCGCTGCGGACACGGAAGTCGTTGCTGCGACGGGCCCTCTCCTACCACGCGCCGTTGCGCTTCACCCCGCACCGCAACGAGGGCGGACAGGAGCTGCTCGACCGGGCCTGCCGGCACGGATGGGAGGGCCTGATAGCCAAGCGCGCGACGGGCGGCTATCAGCCTCGCAGATCGGGTGACTGGCTGAAGTTGAAGTGCGAGCGGGGGCAGGAGTTCGTGGTGGGCGGCTTCACCGAACCAGCCGGGTCGCGGACCGGCTTCGGCGCCCTGCTGCTGGGCTACTACGAGGGGCCTCGGCTGCGGTACGCGGGCAAGGTGGGCACCGGTTACGACCGGGCGGCGCTGCGGGACATCCGTAGGCGGCTCGACGGCCTTGAGACCGCGGACGCACCGTTCGCGGACCGGATACCGGAGCACACGGCGCACTGGGCTCGGCCTGAGCTGGTCGCGCAGATCGGTTTCACCGAGTGGACCAAGGACGGCATGCTGCGGCATCCGCGCTTTCTGGGGCTGCGCAACGACAAGGAACCGCGAGAGGTCGTGCGGGAGGAGGCGCGGTCCACCGTGGCGTGACCCGTGACGGCGAGGGTGGTGGCCGATGGGTCCGCGTGCCGGAAGGGGCGGCTCAGCCGACGGCGTTGGCCAGCAGGCGTTCCAGCTGTACCGCTGCAGCGTGGAGTTGGCGCGCGACGAGTGGGCGGCGCTTTTGGTCCATACGGGCGGCGGGCGCGGAGGCGTTGATGGCAGCGATCGCGATGTCGCGGCGGTCTCGGACAACTGTCGCGACGGACACGACCTCGTCGGGCTCGCGGTGGTTGGTGGCGTAGCCGCGTTCGCGGACGTGGGCGAGTTCCTCGTGAAGCGCGGCCCGTTCGGCCGCCGTGAGTCCGTCGGCCGGGGAGGAGGAGTCGGCGGGGAAGAGTTCGTCCAGCTGGCTCGTGGTGAGTTCGGCGAGCAGGGCCTTGCCGGTGGCGGTGCGGGGCGCCGGCATCAGCTGTCCGGTGCGGTCGGCCACGCGGAGGTCCCGTCCGCTCTCCGCCCCCGCGATATAGCGGATGCGGCCGCCCTCGAGCTGCGCGAGATGCACGGTCTCGTCGATCTGCTGGGCCAGTTCAGCGAGGACGGGCCGGGCGAGGTGGCGGATGTCCAGGTTGCGTACGGCGGCGAGCCCGATCTCCAGGAGGGCGGGGCCCGCCAGGTAGAGGCGAAGGGAGTCGTCGCGTCGGGCGAAGTCGTGGTGGACGAGCATCGCGAGCAGCCGGTGCGCGGTGGAGTCGGCGACGCCGAGGGCTTCCGCGGCCTCGGAGAGCCGGAGGCGCTTGTGGTCGCGGAACATCAGAAGGAGCCGCAGCGCGTTGTCGACGGAGGCGATGGGGTAGGCCGGGCCGGCGGCCGCCCCGGAGGCGCGGTCGTCCGGGCCCGGGCCCCGGGGACCGGCCGGGCCTGGGCTCCGAAGCCTCGCCGGGCCTGGATCCCGGGGGTCCGCGCCGCTCGGTTCGTCGGGTGCAGTCCGTGCCGCCATCGGGTGATCGTAACGCCCGGCGGGCGGGCCGGTGGAGGAGCGCGAGGAGCCGCGAAGAGGAGAGAGGGGGCGCGATCGGGGGGAGAGCCCGCGCGGACGGAGTGGCCGTCCTTGACCGGCGAAAAGGACCGGTGACACGGTTCTCTTTGAAAGAAGCATTTTCTTCAGAGCAGAAGAGGTCGGCTGTGATGAGTTCTCTCGACGTCGGGACCGGTGCGAGCACGGGAGCGGGCACGGAGGTTCGGGGGAGTGCGGGGCCCGCGGAGCTGATCGCGTTGGGGTGTCGCATCCTGGCGTTCCAGGGACTCGCTGAGGACATCCTCGGGCACATCAGCCTGCGGGACGCGGAGGCGCCGGATGCCGTCCACATCCGGTGCAGGGGCGCGCGGGAGCGGGGGCTGCTGTTCACCGAGCGGGCCGACGTCCACCGGGTTCCGCTGGACGGCCCGGCGGCCGGGTTGCCGGAGGGCACAAAAGCGCCCAACGAACTCCCCATTCACCAGGAGGTGTTGAAGGCGCGCCCGGACGTCCGGGCGGTGGTCCACGTCCATCCGCCGTCGGTGGTCGCGGCGGACCTGGGCGGGCTGGCGCTGCGGCCGATCGTCGGGGCGTACAACATCCCGGCGATGCGGATGGCGCTCGGGGGCATACCCGTCTATCCCCGGGGTGTGCTGATCACCAGGCCCGATCTGGGCAAGGAGCTGGCCGAGGCCCTCGGCGACCGCCCGGCGTGCGTGCTGAGGGGGCACGGCATCGTGGCGACGGGCGAGACGGTCCAGCAGGCGGTGGTGCGGGCGCTCAACCTGGACGCGCTCGCGAAGATCACCCTGTCGGCGAGTGCGCACGGCGTCCCGCCGGTGCTGCCCGACGAGGACATCGCCGAGCTGCCCGACCTCGGGGGCGGCTTCAACGACGACCTGGTGTGGCGCACCAATGTGGCCAAGCTGGACCACGCGGGGCTGGGCCAGGTCTGACGTGAGGAGACACGGCACGGGGCGGCGGCCGCCCCGGCTCGCCGCCCGCCGCGCGGGGCGGGCGGAGAGCCGGGGCCCGGCCGACCGGGGTCAGGCGGTCGGGGGGAGCTGCTGCGAGGCGGAAGGGGAAGCGGCCTCGTCGGGGACCGTGGTGTGGATGCGGCCGCGGACGCGGAACCAGCCGACGACCAGGGCCAGCGCGATGACGGGGATGATCAGGATGGTGTTGCGGCCGACGGGCGTGTCGAACCACATCAGCACCAGCACGCCCGCCAGGAACGCCAGGGTCACGATCTCGACCAAGGGCGAGCCCGGGAGGCGGTAGGAGGGGCGCTGGACGAGGCCCTTCTTGGCCCGCTGCACGAACACCAGGTGGCAGACCATGATCATGCCCCAGGCGGTCAGCACGCCCAGCGAGGCGATGTTGAGGACGATCTCGAAGGCCTCGCCGGGGACCACGTAGTTCAGGACGACGCCGAGGATGCAGACGCAGGCCGTGAGGAGGATGCCGCCGTAGGGCACCTGGTTGCGGTTCATCCGGCCGGTGAAGCGCGGGGCTGAGCCCGCCATGGCCATGGAACGGAGGATGCGGCCGGTGGAGTAGATGCCGGAGTTGAGGCTGGACATCGCGGCGGTGAGGACGACCAGGTTCATCACGCCGCCCGCCGCAGGCACGCCGATCTTCGAGAGCACGGTGACGAAGGGGCTCTCACCGGACGCGAAGCCGGTGTACGGCACGAGCAGCGCGAGCAGTACCACGGAGCCCACGTAGAAGACCATGACGCGCCACATGATCGAGTTCACGGCACGCGGCACGATCTTGTGCGGTTCGGCGGTCTCGCCGGCCGTGACGCCGATCATCTCGACGGCCGAGTAGGCGAAGACGACGCCCTGGAGCACCACGACGACCGGCAGCAGGCCCTCGGGGAAGATCCCGCCGTGGCTGCTGATGATGTCGAAGCCGGGCGTCCTGCCGCCCACCGGGTGCTGTGTGACCAGCAAAAACACGCCGATGACGAGGAAGACCACCAGAGCGGAGACCTTGATGATCGCGAACCAGAACTCCATCTCGCCGAAGATCTTCACCGAGATGAGGTTGATCGACAGCACGATGGCCAGCGCGATGAGCGCGAGCAGCCACTGCGGGACGGCGGTGAACATGCCCCAGTAGTGGACGTAGAGGGCCACCGCTGTGATGTCGGCGATACCGGTGGTCGACCAGTTCAGGAAGTACATCCAGCCCGCCGTGTACGCGCCCTTCTCCCCGAGGAACTCGCGCGCGTACGAGACGAACGAACCGGAGGAGGGACGGTGCAGCACCAGTTCGCCGAGCGCCCGCACCACGAAGAAGGCGAAGAGTCCGCAGACCGCGTAGGCGAGGGCGAGGGCGGGGCCTGCCGAGACGAGGCGGCCGCTGGCGCCGAGGAAGAGACCGGTGCCGATCGCGCCGCCGATCGCGATCATGTTGATGTGGCGGGACTTGAGGTCCTTGCTGTATCCGGCGTCCCCCGCATCCGTGCCTCCGGCGCCGCCGGAGGCCACACTGCCCGGGGTGCCGCCGGTGGGCGGCTCGACGTCTCGGACAGTTTTCTCACTGCTCACGATGTGTTCTCGCTTCGTTCGTGGGGGAACTTGGCCACCCTAGGGCAGCACAACGCGTCATCATTTCCCACAATCGATGATCGGCGTGGGACAAAGGTCACACATGCGAAGGCTTTCGGTGTGTTCCCCCTTCGACCGTGGCCGTCGGCCTCGCATGGTGGCCCATCCTCCCCAGCCCGGGGCCCGCCATCCCGGGAACCGCCGGGCCGCCGCAGAACCACCCCATGTCCGCCGCATGATCGCCGTACGATCGGATTGATCACGATGACCGGAACATGTGAAGTCCGCTGAAACCGCGCAGATCGCCGTCGAAGGCCGTCCGCCCCTCGGGTCGTCGGCCGGGACGTGCCCTCCGACCCGCGCCAGAAGGAGCGAGGCAGTGAAAGCAGCTCTGTACGAGAAGAACGGAACCGCCCGCGAGGTCATCCGGGTGGAGGAGATCGACCGCCCCGAGCCGGGGCCCGGCCAGGTCCGGGTGCGGGTGGCGCTCTCGGCGGTCAACCCGACGGACGTGAAGACCAGGGCGGGGGCGACCCCGCGCCCCATCGACGGGTTCCAGGTGCCGCACCAGGACGGTGTCGGTGTCGTGGACGCCGTGGGCGCGGGCGTCAACCGGGCGCGGGTGGGGCAGCGGGTGTGGCTCTGGTTCGCGGCGTTCGGCAACCGCTACGGGACCGCGGCGGAGTACGCCGTCGTCCCGGCGGACCGGGCGGTGCCGCTGCCCGAGGGCGCGGACGACGAGCTGGGCGCGTGCCTCGGCGTCCCTGCGCTCACCGCCCACCGCTGCCTCTTCGCGGACGGCCGGCTCAACGGCAGGACGGTCCTGGTCGCGGGCGGCGCGGGCGCGGTGGGCCACTACGCGATCCAGCTGGCCAAGCACGCGGGCGCCCGGGTCGTCACCACCGTCAGCGGCCCGGAGAAGGGTGAGCAGGCGGCGCGCGCGGGCGCGGACCATGTCGTCAACTACCGCGAGCCGGGCGCCGTCGAGCGGGTCAGGGAGCTGGCGGGCGGCCCGGTGGACCGCGTCGTCGAGGTGGACCTCGGCGCCAATCTCGCAATGGACCTGGCGGTCAGCGGGCCGAACACCGTGATCGCCACGTACGCGGCGGCTGGGGACGTCACGGTGCCCGTGCGGGCGCTGATGACGGCCAACGTCACGCTGCGGTTCGTCCTCCTCTACGGGGTCCCGGCGCCCGCGCTCGCCGAGTCCGTCGCCGAGGTCAACGCGGCCGTGGGCGCGGGTGCGCTGACCGCCCTGCCCGTGCACCGCCACCCGCTCTCCGGCACGGTCGCCGCGCACGAGGCGGTGGAGGGCGGCGCCGTCGGAAAGGTGGTGCTGGACCTGGCGGCCGAGTAACCCCGCCCCCGGGGGCGGGCCCGAGCGGGCCGGGCTGCGCCGGGCGCCCCACGCCCCGGGTCCTCACGCCCCGGGCGGCCTCGTCCCAGAGGCCTCCCCCGGGGGGAGGCGGCACCCCGGGCCCGCACGCCGAGTGGCTCACGCCCCGGGCGTCCCACGCGGCGGCGTCACCCCCGAGGCCGTCCCACCCCGGGCACCTCGCACACCGGAAGCGGCGTCACCCCGAGGCCGCCACACCCCGGGCGCCCACGCCCCAGGGCGCCCCACGCCCCACGCCCCGGGGCTCCACGCCCCAGGTGCCTCACGCTCCCGGCGCCTCGTGCCAGCGGGTGCGGGCGGCTTCTACTCGGTAGAGGTAGGTCGCGTATGCCTCCTCGTAGTACGCGACGCCCTCCGGGTCGGGGTCGACGACCAGTTCCGGTTTGGTCCACTCGGTGGTGTCGACGGCGAGGCCGAGGCCCTGGCCGTGGGCGGCGAGGGCGGCGAGCACGGCGCCGCGCGCGCCGGGCTCGGGGCCGCGGGCGACCCGCAGCGGGCGGCCCAGGACGTCGGCGAACACCTGGAGCCAGGGGAGGCTGCGGGCACCGCCGCCGCAGACGCCGAGCGCCCCGGTGAGGCCGGCCGCCTCCAGGCAGTGCCGGGCGGCGAAGGCGATCGCCTCGCACATGCCCCGTACGAGTTCGGCGCGGGTGGCGCGCAGGTCGAGGCCGGTGAACTCGGCGCGGGCGCGCGGGTCGACGAAGGGGACCCGCTCCCCCGAGGGCGACAGGTAGGGCAGGGCCGCGACGCCCCGGGCGCCGCGCGGCGTCTCGTCGAGCATCCCCGAGACCTGCTCGTGGGTGCTGCCCGTGACGCCGAGCACCCAGTCGAGCGCCACGGTCCCGGTCATCGCGGGCAGCGCCCGCAGGTGCCGGTCAGCGCGGTCGGTCGCCAGGTGGAAGCCGACCGGGTCGCCGTCGCGCACGACGTGTTCGGTGACGACCTCGCAGGCCAGCGTGGTGCCGATGATGAGGAGGCCGTCGCCGGGCTCGGTGATGCCCGCGCCGAGCGCGCAGGCGGGGAGGTCGTAGGGACCTGAGCTGACGGGGGTCCCGGCGCGCAGCGCGCTGCGGGTGCGGCCGCCGAGGGCCCGGCCGAGCGGCACGGGGGTGCGCACCGGAGGCAGCAGGCCGGCGCGGTGCTCGATGCCGAGCGCTTCGAGCACCTGCGGCGAGTAGGCGCGGGACGTCGGATCGAGGAAGGGGACGGAGGCGTCGGAGAGGTCGGTGGACCGTTCGCCGGTCAGTCGGAGATGGAGGATGTCCTTGCAGCAGGCAGCGGTCGCGGTGGCGTCGAGGGTCCCGGGCTCGTTGCGGTCGAGCCAGGCGAGGAGGGGCCCTGGCGAGCCGGGGAACAGCACATTGCCGGTGTGCCGGAACAGCTGGAGCGCCGTGCCGTCGGCCATCCAGTCGGCGACGAGGCCGCCGGCCCTGCCGTCCATCCACGACAGCGCGGGCCGTACGGGCCGGCCCGCCTCGTCGACCAGCCAGAGCCCGTCGCCCTGGCCGGTCATCGCGACGAGCGCGGGCGGGACGCCGTCCGCGACCGCGTCGATCACCCGCACGGCGGCGCGTACGACCTCCTCGACGTCCTGTTCGACGCGGTCGCCGCTGCCGCCGAGCGACACCGGCACCGACTCGACGCGCTGGGCCGTGCCGTCCTCGGCGAAGGCCACCGCCTTGGCCACGGACGTTCCCATGTCAAGCCCGACGAACACCGCGCACACCGTGCACTCCTCTCGGCCGCCCCCGCCGGAAACCCCCCGCGCTGATTCTGGGTTCTCACACGACGCGGTGGGCCAGTGGCTCGCCGCGCAGATAGCGGGCCGCCTCGGCGGCGGCGATCCGGGCCGCGTTGTGGGCGACGGCCGTGTTGGCGCCCGCGAGGTGCGGGGTCGTCACGAGGCGCGGCGCCGTGCGCAGCCGGCTGTCGGCGGGCGGCGGTTCCACGGCGAACACGTCGAGGGCCGCCCCCGCGAGGCGCCCGGACTCAAGGCCGTCGCACAGGGCGTCCTCGTCGAGCAGGGCGCCGCGCGCGCAGTTCACGACGACGGCGCCGGCCGGGAGGAGCGCCAGCTCGCGCGCGCCGAGCAGGCCGCGGGTCTCGGCGGTGAGGCGGGCGTGCAGGGAGACGACGTCGCTGGCCCGCAGCAGGTCGTCCAGGCCGGGCACGGGGGCGGCGCCGCTCTCGCGCAGCACAGCGGGGTCCGCGTACGGGTCGTACACCAGGACGCGCGCGCCGAAGGCCGTCAGCGCGCGGGCGACCCGGCTGCCGACCGCGCCGCAGCCGACGAGGCCGACCGTGGCGCCGTCGAGTCCTGGCCCGCAGTTCTCGTACGTGTAGAACTCGCCCGCCCAGCGTCCGGAGGCCAGCGCGCCCGCGGTCTCCGGGATGCGGCGCATCGCGGCGAGCATCATCGCGACGGTGTACTCGGCGGTGGCGGCGGCGTTGCGGCCGGGCGTGTTGCAGACCTGGACGCCGTGCTCCTTCGCCGCGTCCAGGTTGACGTTGACGGGGCCGCCGCGCCCCACGACGACGAGCCGCAGCTCGGGCGCGGCGTCGAGGACCTTCGCCGTGACGGGCCCCATCTGCGTCAGGCAGATCTCGGCACCGGCGAGCGCCGTGATCATGGTGTCCTCGTCGCCCGAGGCCTCATCCACCTCGGACACCGGCCCGAAGGGCGTCAGCGGCCAGGGCAGCGTCAGCGGGGCGACGGTGTGCCCGTGGCCGTCGCCGAGGGCTGCGGTCAGTTCCCGTGCGAACAGGTCGGGCGCCACGAAATGGTCACCGGCGGCCAGGATCTTCATCGGACGAGGGCTCCTTGACGGTGGACGGCTGACTGTGCGGGACCGCGCGGGCGCGGGCGGGGCGTGCAGTGTACGGAGCCGGCGCCGCGCGGGACGCGCCCGGCACGCGGGGCCGCCGGAATCAGCGCCTGTCACATTCCGTGCCGGGGAAGTCACACTAATCTATGGTGATGTGGCACTGAAGACGCCGAGGACGAAGAGGTGGAGCGGTGGTCGCGGACACGGGCGCGGGCGAAGGGCCCGTGTGGCTGGGCATCGATCTGGGCACGCAGGGCGTGCGCGCGCTGGCGGTCGACTCCGGCGGGCGGGTGCGGGGCGAGGGCACGGCACCACTGACGGGCGTGCGGGACGGCGCGCGGCACGAGCAGCTGCCCGCCGACTGGTGGGCGGCGGCAGGGACCGCCGTACGGGCCGCCGTACGGAACCTGCCGGTACCGGTGGCCGCAGTCGCCGTGTGCAGCACGTCGGGGACGGTGCTGCTCACGGACGGCGACGGCGAGCCGGTCTCGGCCGCGCTGATGTACGACGACGGGCGGGCCGCGGCGCAGGCGCGCCGCGCACAGGAGGCGGGCGCGGAGCTGTGGCGCGCGCTCGGCCGGCGCATCCAGCCAAGTTGGGCGCTGGCGAAGCTGCTGTGGCTGGTGGACGAGGGCGCGGGGGCAGGCGGCCGGCGGCCCCGCGTGTGCCACCAGGCCGACTTCGTCACGGTCCGGCTGGTGGGCGGGCCGGTGGCGACGGACGCGGGCCACGCCCTGAAGACGGGGTACGACACGCGCAGCCGGGCCTGGCCCCGGGGCGTGCTGGAGCGCCTCGGGCTCGCCGAGCGGCTCGACTTCCCCGAGGTCGTGCTGCCCGGCACGGTGCTCGGGGCGGTCGGCGCGGCGGGCGCGGAGGCGACGGGCCTCGCCGAGGGCACGCCAGTCGTCGCCGGTACGACGGACGGCTGCGCCGCCCAACTCGCCTCGGGAGCCTGGGAGGTGGGCCGGTGGAACACCGTCCTCGGCACGACGCTCGTCCTCAAGGGCGTCACCGCGGAACCCCTGTACGACCCGACGGGCGTCCTCTACAACCACCTCTCCCCCGACGGCACCTGGCTGCCGGGCGGCGCGTCGAGCGTCGGCGCGGGCGCCCTGTCCGCGGCGTTCCCCGGCGCCGACCTGCCCGCGCTCGACCGGGCGGCGGCGGACCGCGAGCCCGCGGGGGTGCTCAGTTATCCGCTGGTGTCGCGCGGCGAGCGGTTCCCGTTCCTCGCGCCGGACGCCGAGGCGTTCACGCTGGGCACCCCGGCGGACGACACCGACCGGTACGCGTCGCTGCTCCAGGGCGTCGCGCTCGCGGAGCGGCTCTGTCTCGCGTACGTGCGCAGGCTCGGCGCGCGCGTCGAGGCGCCGGTGGTCCTCACGGGCGGCGCGACGCGCAGCGCGTACTGGAACCAGCTGCGCGCCGACGTGCTGGGCAGGCCCGTCACGGTGCCTGAGCAGGCGGGTTCCGCCCTCGGGGCGGCGGTCCTCGCGGCCAGGGGCGCGGGGCGCAGCAGGGACGAGGTCCGCGGGATGGTCCGTCAAGCGGCGCAGTTCGCGCCGCGCGAGACGGCGAAGGGCCGCTTCGACGGGGCGTTCGCCGCGCTGGTGGACGCGCTGGAGGAGCGCGGCTGGCTGCCTGCGGAGACGGCACGGTACGCACGGGACGAGGGCTGAAGACGATGACCGCACCCCGCACGAGCCGGACCCCGCAGGAGCCCGCGGGCGCACCGGGCGCCGCGCCCGCCGCCACGCTGTTCCTCGCGCGGCACGGCGAGACGGTCTGGCACGCGGAGAACCGCTACACCGGGAGCAGCGACATCGCCCTCACCCCGCGCGGCGAGGAGCAGGCGGCGGCCCTCGGCGCGTGGGCGGGGGCCGCGGGGCTCGACGCCGTGGTCTCCTCCCCGCTCTCCCGCGCCCGGCGCACGGCCGCGCCCGCGCTGCGGGCCACGGGCCTGCCCGAGGCCGTGGAGGACGGGCTGCGCGAGGTCGACTTCGGCATCGGCGAGGGCCGCACGCTCGCCGAGGTACGGGCCGAACACCCGGAGGCCGTCGAGGAGTTCCTGCGCAACCCGGCCACCAGGCCGCTGCCGGACGCCGACGACCCGGTGGCCGCGGCCGTGCGCGGCGCGCAGGCCCTGTGGGAGGTCGCCGAGCGGTACGCGGCGGCGCGGGAGGGCGGCGGCCGGGTCCTGGTGGTCGCCCACAACACGCTCTACCGGCTGGTGCTCTGCCAACTCGTCGGCATCCCGCTCGACGAGTACCGGCGCGTCCTGCCGGGGCTGCGCAACTGCGCGGTGACGGAGGTGCGGATGCGGCTCACGGACCGCCGCGCCGCGCTGCTCTCGTACAACGTGCCGACGTGACGCGCGAGTCCGCCGCCGTACGGGCGTGACGCGCGAGTCCCGGGCGCCCGGCCGCTGTTCAGGCGCGGGCCGCGCGCTGCACCGGGAAGCCGTGGCGCAGCACGGCGGTGGTGCCCGTGCGGTCCGCCGCGAGGGCGCCCGCGAGGCGGCGGGCCAGCTCGTCGGGGACGAGCGCGAGCGCCTCAGGCTCGGCGCAGAACCTCGCCTCGCGGATCTCCTCGGCCTGGAGGCGGAAGCCGCCGTCGGGCGCGCCGACCGGCTCGGTGGCGTACACGAACGCGAGGATCGTGCGCCCGTACACCGTCGCGGGGACGGTGTCCATGACGAGCAGCCGCCCCGGCCGCACGTCGAGGCCGAGTTCCTCCCGTACCTCCCGCACCATGCCCGCCGCGGGCTCCTCGTCCTCCAGCATGCCGCCCGGCAGGTCCCAGCCGTCCTTGTACGTGGGATCGACCAGCAGGACCCGTCCGTCCCCGTCCCTGATCAGCGCGTCGGCGCAGGCCGCGGGGGACGAGTGGGCGGCCAGGTAGACCGCGAGTTCGGCGTCGGGCCCGGTCCCGCGGTCGGTGGCGGCGGTGGGCGAAGGCTGCATGGCGGGCGCTCCTACGGGTGAGCTGCGGGGCGGACGGGATGCTGCACCCAGCGCAACACCGCCGCCCCCGCCATCGGTACGCCCACTTTCGGCCGTTGATGCGCCACTTCCCGGCCCGCGCTCCGCGGCCCGCCCGAGCCCGCATCGGGCCCCCACGCCGGGGGCGTCGCCGTTCCGCCGTCCCGCATCAAGACCGCACCAGGGTGGACACGTCACCGTTCCGCCGGATCGATCTCCTCCGCTTCGATCATCTCGTAGGCGATCTCCTGCGCCTGGCGCCCCCAGAGCCGTTCCGTGGTCCACACCCGGTTGGTGACGCGGAAGCGCGCGCCCGGCAGGAACGCCACCTCGGCCTCGTGCGGGTAGTGCGAGAAGGCCGAGATGTCCCGGCCGTGGCCGCCCTTCAGCCGCAGCCGCAGCAGCACCGGGTGGCTGGTGCCTGTGACCTTGTGGTGCCGCACGAACTCCAGGGCCTTGTCCCGCAGCAGCGTGGCGCTGCTGAGGTCGTTGAACGTGATGACCTCGGCGTTGTAGCCGGTGGACAGCAGCTTGAGGAACGGGCTCGCCAGACCGTCGCCGCCCATGGCCCAGTTGCCGCGCCACACCGTCACGTCCCGGACGGGCGGCAGGGCGCTCAACGCGTCGACGACCATCTCGGCGTGCATCCTCGTCTCGGTGACGAGGGCGGGCAGCAGCTCGTCCACCCGGGCGTACATCGCGGCCCTTGTGCGGTCCTTCAACTGCTTGATCTGCGGCGGGCCGATGAGATTGCCCAGGTCCCGCACGTGCGCCGCGAGCAGTTCCGCCATCCGCCGGTCCGCGAACAGCATCGCGGACTGCGTCGGGGACGCCTGGGGCTCGATGCGGCTGTCGACGGCCCTGCGGAAGACGGTCCGCAGCGCCGTCGGCGTCGGGTCGGGCAGCACGCCGTGCCCGCCGGCGAACCTGACGGCCTTCAGCGCCGTGTTGATCGGCACGAAGTCCTCGCCGGTGAAGGCCCTGAGGGCGTAGAGGTGGGCGAGGCTGACGCGCTCCACCAGCTCGCGGGCCGTCAGCTTGTTGCGGGCCAGCCACATCCGGGGGTCCCACGGGTCCCTGCTCGACGCCAGTGCCCTGCCCCTGGCCATCCGCGCGAGGCGCTGGTGGAGGGCTTCCGCCTTCTCGCGGTGCGGGGCCGACGGCGTGCCGAGGCCGCCGTCCGCACGGCCGCGGCGTACGAGGTCGCGGTAGACGGTCTCGTGCGGCAGCAGGCCGTCGGGCGAGACCGCGCGCAGCCGGTGGCGCTCGAAGCCGAGGCCGAGCGAGGCCAGGCTCCGGTACATGGCGGCGCCGTCGGTGAGTTCGAGCGGACTCCCGTCGCGGGTGCGCAGCCCGGCCATCTGGGCGCCGCGGAGCATCTCGTACAGCGAGTGGTCGTCGTGCACGCCCATCCAGCCGACGAGGCCCTTCAGGAAGAGCGCGGGGTCGATGCCGGTGCCCAGCCACCGGAAGGCGCTGAGCATGAGCGCGGCCGTCCCCGACACGCCCGTCAGGGTCTTGATGCCGCGCGCCTGCAGGCCCGCCGCCCAGGCGGAGCTGTCGACCGTGAAGCGGCTGTGCCCCTCCTCCCACATGACGGGGAACTCGGGCCCGGACTCGCCGTCCCGCAGGTCGCTCGCCCGCAGGTTCAGGACCTCCGTCCTGCCTGTCCCCTCGGCCTTCGGATCGCCGTCGACGACGGTGAGGCGCTCCTTGCCCAGCAGGTAGGCGGACTCCCGCCCGCTCAGGCCGGCCCCCCGGCCGCGGTAGAAGCCCGGGGTCCGCCGCAGGCCGGACTGCGCGTCCTCGTCGTGCCACACCCGGGTGGCGCGGCTCGCGAGCAGCTCCTTGCCGTCGGTGAGCCAACTCTCGTTGTGCGAGATGAGGTTGCCGAGCGCGAACGGGTCGCCCGCGCGGAAGAGGTGGGCGTGCCCCGGCGACAGCAGCGCGGTCGCGCCCTGGGCACCGAGCCTGAACCGCCCGGTGGTCAGGGAGTGGTGGTAGGCGCGCAGGCCCTCCTCGTCGAGGCCGAGGGCCCGCACCCGCTCCCAGTCCTGGGCGGCGAGCAGTTCGGTCAGCACCTTGCGCAGCGAGAACTCGGCCTCCTCGTTGTCGTAGGCGGCGTTGTAGAACGCCGTGAACATCTCGCGCGTGCTGCCGTTCTCCAGCAGGTCGTCGACCTCGTCGGGCGGGAGGTCCGTGCCGACCTGCCCGGCGTACGACACCTCGTCGCGCAGGAACGAGCGGCGCACCTGCTGCGGCTCCGCGCCCGAGTGCTGCACCAGCACCTCGGACAGGCGCCGCAGGCCCACCGAGACCGCCGTCCTGACCTGCGGGTCGCCGTAGGCGTGGGCGGCCAGGTCCTGCTCGAACGCGGCGGCCGCGGCCTGCCAGCCGGACGCGTCCACGAACGGTGAGCGGCCGAACGGCCGCGCCACGGACGTGCCGCTCGGGGCGCCGAACTCGGGGGCGGGCCGCGCCGGGTCGGTGGACGCGTAAAGACCGTCGTCGTAGTGGCCGGCGCCGACCACAGGGACGCCCGCGGGGTCCTGCACATGGGCCCACACGCGGGCCTCGGGGGCGACGGGCGGCACGCCGGGGGCGAGCGGGGAGACCGTGCCGCGCTGCAGGTCGGCCACGACGATCCCGTCGGCGGTGTGCAGCAGCGAGACGGCGTGTCCGACCACTCCTTCCTCCGCGGTGAGGACCAGGGCCCTGCCGCCTGGGCCCTGCGCGCGGAGCTGCGCCGCGACGGAGTCGAGCCCCTCCTGGCCGGTGCCGTGGCGCAGCGCGGCGCCGTGCCGCTCCTGGAGCCGCCATACGGCGTGGCTCTCGGGCTCGGGCCGCTCGCTCGCGCCCGCCACCCGGGTACTGCCGTCCAGCGTGTCCCACAACGCCAGGTTGGATTCGAGGCAGTTGATGAGGTCCGCGCTCGGGTTGACCGCGCGCAGGAGGCCGGGCGTGACGGTCGGACGTCCCCCCGCGTCGCGGGGCGTTGCTGCCAGGACCGCGTCGAGCGCGGCGCGTTCCTCGGCGGTCGGCGGTACGAGGCCCCGCTCGCGCAGCACGTCGTCGCTGTCCGCGACCGCGCCCCGGAGGCGCTTGGCGGGGCGCACGTCGCCTTCGGCGTCCTCGGAGCGCTGCGTGGCCGCCTCGTCGGAGTCGTCGGAGCGCTGCGTGGCCGCCTCGTCGGGGTCGTCGGAGCGAGGTGCGGCCGCGACATCGGAGTCGTCGCGCTCGTACTCCTCGCGCCGGCGCTTCACACCCGTGGTCGTCTGCTCGGCGGGACGCTCCTCGGCGGGCTGCCACCTGTCGATGCCGCGCTGGAGGGCCGCGACCATGTCGGGTACGGAATGGCCGCCCTGGAAGAGGTGGTGCAGGTCGTCGGTGACGACGGGCGGCAGCCCCTGTTCCAGGAGCAGGCGCGGCAGGAGCAGTTGGACGTTGAGCCGGCGGTTGGCGTCCGTGAAGGGGTGCAGGACCTGCAGGGTGCGTACGGCGCGGGCGATCGCGGCGAGCACCTGTGCGTCGTCGGTGGCGGCGGCGACCTCGGCGTAGTAGCGGTCGAAGACGGCGTCGACGAGGACCGGGACCTCGCCGACCCGGTAGCTCGTCTGCAGCACCGCATTGCGGAACTGCACCGTGTTCAGGATGGTGAGGGGCCCCGGGTCGGGCAGGGGGCCCTGCCAGTCGTGGGTCCGCAGGTCGTAGAGGACGCGGCGGCCGAGCAGTTCCTCTTCGAGCAGATCCGCGCTGGGGTCGGTGTTGCGCAGCGGGAAGTGCGTGGGGCGGCCGCCTGACCAGTCGAACTTCTTGCCGAGGTTGCTGGTGACGAGGTCGTGGAGGTGCTCGTAGACCTGGGCGTTCAGCCGCTGTCGCAGGGCGTCGACGTTGTCGAGGGCCTCCCGGTACGCCAGGACCATGCCGGCCTGGTAACCCGGGGACTGGTCCTCGTCGTAGTAGCGGCCCACATGGCGGAAGCGTGCGGGGTCGGCCTCGTACGCGGCCTGCGCCTCCTCGTGGTGTCGCGGGTCGATGTAGAGGAGCCACCACCGGTCCTCGGGCAGCAGGTCCGACAGCAGGTAGGGCTCGTCCTGCTCGGAGTCCTCGTCGCGGTGGTCGAAGCCCTCGGAGTCCTGGTCCCGGTGGTCCTCGTCGTCGCGCCGGTGGTCCTGCTGTGCCGCGCGCGTGTCGTCGCCCGCGTGGAGAGCTGGGGAACTGCCCTCGGCCCGTTGGCCGTTGCCCTCTGCGGGCGTCGGCGCCAGCGGGCGGTCGGGGCGGCGGACGTCGATGGTGAGCACGGTGCCCTGCCAGGGGCCCGGTGCGCCCTGCGGCGTCTCGAAGCCGGCCGAGCGCGCCGTGACAGCGAAGTCGTCGGCGGTCAGCGGGTGTTCACTGCCCTCGACCCTGAGCCGGTCGAGATGGGCCCCGAGCGCGTCGCGGAACGCGGCCGCGACGCCGCCGGCGCGCTCCTGGCCGACCCGCAGCGCCTCGCCGAAGTGCGGCTGCCCGCCCCCACCGCCGGTGCCGGTGTCGTAGCCGGTCACGGTGACCGCGGGCAGGTGCGGGTGCCCCTTGGCGCGCATGGTCAGGGCGGTCCTCGCCAGGGTGCCGGCGAGCGCGTCCACGTCGGTACGGAGGCTGTCGGGCAGCCGGACAGAACCGACGGCGAACTCGGTGGCGCGGGTGGCGAGCCGCTGCGTCCAGGCGTCCTGCTCCGGCGGCACGGACGCGGGCCGGGGCGCCGCGGGTGCGTGCTCCTCCGGCTCGTGCGCCGTGCGCGTGGCGGTGGTGTCCGCGTCGTGGCCGGGGGCCGCGTCCTGCTGCCCGGCGTCGAGCGGCCGTTCGTGCAGGGCCTCGACGGCGTCGCGCGCCGCGTCGTCCCGTACGGCATCCCGAGCCGCCGCGCCGTCGACCGCGGGCGCCGTGTCCCGGGCCTGAACCGCCGTGTCCTCTACGGGAGTCGCCGGCGCGTGCTCGGCCGGGCGCGAGGTCTCGCGGACCGCGGCGTCCTCAGCCGGCTCCGCACGGACCGCGGCGTCCTCGACCGGCTCCTCGCGGACAGCGGCGTCCTCAGCCGGCGCGTGCTCGGCGGGGGCGTCTTCAACCAGCGTCTCCTCGAACGGAGTTGCCTCCACCGGTGCGCGCTCGGCCGATGCGCGCCCGGCCGGGGCGTGCTCCGCCGGGCTCTCCGGCAGTGCTGCCGTGTAGTGGCGGCCCGCCAGGTGGAGGACGACGTGCGGCAGGGTGGCGAGCGCGGGGGCCGGGGGCGTCGGGGTGAACTCCTCGTATGTGCCGTCGTCCCGTACGACCGTGACCCTGGCGCCGAACACCCGGGCGGCGAGGGCCGGGAGGATGTCGGCGGCGCCGTGGTCCCAGCCGTCGGCGGTGCCGGGGGCGTGCTCCTCGGCCGGGGGGACCGTGCCCGGCCTGCGGAGTTGGGCGACGGCGAGCGCGGTGCGCTCCTCTTCGCTCAGCACCTCGTGCAGCGGCATCCGGCCCGTGGCGTCGAACTCGGCACCCTGCCGGGAGTTGCGGGCGAACCGCAGGCCCGCCCCGGCCGCCTCGGCGCGGGTGAACGTGTCGTCCGTGTCGGGCGAGACGAACGCCAGCAGGTCCGCGTGGTCCGGGTCGGTGAGCCGGTCGGCGAACAGGGCGCGCAGGGCGGGGCCCGGGTGCTCCGCACCGCCTGCGGGCAGGAGCGCGGTGAGGCGCTCCGGCTCCGCGCGGCCGAGGCCGAGCGCGAGCGACCGGTAGAAGCCGTCGCCGTCGCGCGGCACGTCGTGCACCGTGTACGCGGTGCCTTCGGGCGAGGTCAGGCGCGGCGGCAGGCCGTCCGTACCGGGCTCGACGGTGTAGCGCGGCCGGTCCTGCACAGCGGTGTGTTCCGGCGCGGCCTCGTACACGACGCGTGCGGGCTCGGGGATGCCGGCGCGCTGCTCCTCGGGCAGCCGGTGCCAGCGGGTGAGGCGGTCGGCGCCGAGCCGTACGCCGTGGAAGTCCGCGGCGGCGCGCTCCGCCGCCGCCCGGCCCGTGCCGAGCGCCTCCCAGCGCTCCCGCATGGCGCGGGCGGCCTCCCGCACCTGCGTGGCCCGGGCCCGCACCTGCTCCCGCGCGTCCCGCTCGCGGGCGGCGTCGCCGTCGGCGCGGGCCCGGCCCAGCGCGTCCTTGGCGAGGCTCAGGTCGCGCCGGGCCTGCGCGTGGCCCTGGCGCAGGGCCTGGAGTTCGTGCCGGACGTCCCAGTACGCGGTGTCGGCGGCGGCCCACGCCTCCCCTGCGCGCTTGACGGCGTCCCAGGCGTCGGCGACGTGCTCGGGGAAGGTGGTGTCGTCGATGAGCCCGAGCCCGCGGGCCACATCCTCGCGCACCCACGCCAGGACATGCGTGTCGGACTCCACGGCCTGCGGACCCGGCTTCACCGGACCGAAAGGACCCAGATTCCGCGACATCCACGAACCCACCGCACCGTCCTTGAACGTACGGTGCACATCCGCGACACCCAGCCACCTCGTCGGGACCGCGAACAGAAACGCCTTGCCCTCCGGCGCCCTGACCGTGACCTGGCTGGTGTCGAGGGCGCCGAGGCGCCTGCTGTCGCCTGCGGTCGTGGTGGTGTCGAGGCTCTGCATCACGGGCTGCGCCGCGCCCGCCGCCTCGTCGACGATCGCGATCGGACCGCCGCCCGTGGTGTTCTGCTGGGCGCCGCCGCGCACCACGGAGGCCTCGCTGTTCGCGCTGGTGCGTGACTCGGTCTCCATCCCCGCCGCGGGCGCCACGGCGATCAGCTGCGCCGCGCCCAACTCGGGCCGCGCGTACAGCCGGTAGGCGCCCTCGGCACCACCCGCGAAGGTGTCCTCGGAAAGACCCGCGACCTGGTAGCCGTCCTGCTCGACCGCGTCGGAGAAGAACGCGGCGAGCGAGACGGGCGCCTGCCCGTCGTGGAGGGCGAGCGCGGAGGCCGTGCCCGGCTTGGTGAGGCCGGAGTCGTGCGCCTTGGCGAGCGCGCGCCCCAGCGCGTCGCCCTCCAGGCGGCCGCCGCCGCGCACCGCGGAACCCAGCGACGTACCGTACGCCTTCGCCACCGCCAGGTCCCCCGCCGCACGCAGGTTGGCCGCGCCGGTGACCTGGCTGACGTGGAAGCCGGTCGGCGGGAACGCGAAGGGCTCGCCGCCCGCGGGGGCCTCGGTGCGCCACCTGCCGATGTGCTCGGGGGTGACGTCCTGCGGCCGCCACAGGGTGACGCCCGGCTGCTGCTCCACCTGCACGGGCGCGTCGAGCACCTCCGCGGTGGCCCCGCGGCCGGTGTCCTCGGTGCGTCCTGCCGTCGAAGTGCCGTCCGCCACCGGGGTGCTGAGGCTCAGCGGGACCTGGTCCCTGATCTCGCCCACCGGGCCCTCGGACCGCAGGGTCCGCCCGTCGCCGAGGTCGAGCGTCAGCCTGAGCCGGTAGCCGGTGAGGTACTCGGCGTGCGGCTCGTCGGCGTAGAAGACGCTGTTGCGGCTGCGCACGGTGGCGTTGCCCGCCGTGGTCTGCCGGCTGCTCGAACCCTGCTCGCCGTAGGTGGGTCCCGCGGCAGGCACGACACGGTCGCCGGTGCCGGGCGTCTCGGCGACCTGGACGCCGAGCGCCCTGGTGCTGGTCCTGGTCCGCGTGACGTCGCTCGTCTCGGTGGCGCCACGGCTCTCCGCGAGCAGGGTGCCATGGTGCAGGCCGTCGAACTCGGCCTCGCCCGGCAGCAGTTCGGCCCGCAGCTCCAGGGTCCTGCCGCCGATGCGCACGGTGCCGAAGCCGGGACCGCCGACGCGCAGCCGCGACTCGGTGCCGCCGGACGCCAGCCGGTCGCGCAACGCCCGCAGCGCGCGCGGGGTGTTGAGGGAGCGTACGAGGTCCCGGCTGGCGTCGTCGGCGCCGAGCGACCTGATCTTGCGCTCGAACTCGGCGACGACGTCGCCCGCGTCGAGAGAGTTGACCGGGTACGAGCCGAACGGCGACTCCCGCAGCCAGCGCGGCTGCCGCCACTGCTTCGCCCGGTACAGCGGCACGTCGCCGAGCCGGTCCCGCAGCAGCCCGATCCGGTGGGCGGTCTTCTCCGAGACGTGCCCCACCCAGTCGGAGCCGAAGGTGAGCCGCCTGCCCACCCACAGGCTGCGCGCGCGGGTGGCCAGCGCGTGCAGCGGGGCGAGGAGCCCGTCGCCGCGCACCGTGCCGGCGATGTCGTGGGTCGTGTCGCCGACCACCAGGACCTGGTGGCTGGTCTCCACCGACGTGACGTCCGCCGAGACGGTCCGATTCACCGACCGGGTCACGGTGTTCTCGCGCCCGTAGGCGCCGGCCAGGCCGTACGTCCCCGACACGCTCTCGCCCACGGGGTGGCTGTGCGCGGCGTTGCCCGCGAGCGCGAGGGTGAAGGTGTGGTGGGTGGTGACGGCGCCCGACGCCTGGGTGTCCGAGCTGAGCGAGCGCTCCGTCTCGATCCGCATCGGCTCGGAGACCGCCGTGACGTTGCCGACGGCCGCGCGGTGGACGAGGGCGCCCAGGCGGTTCAGGTAAGGGCCCTGTCCGAAGAGGCCGTTGGTGGGGTTGCCGGCCGCGGCGGACAGCAGGTCGTAGTCGGCGGTCAGGGCGTGCGGCTGGAGCGGGCGCACCATCATGCTGTGCGCGGGCGCGCCGACCTGCCGGAAGAACCAGGAGTCGCCGGAGGTCTCGCGCATCACCTGCTCGACGCCGCTGACCAGCTCCCGGTGGGCGCCCACGCCGACCGTGCTGAACGGGTGGCTGCCGAAGGGGGTGGCCTCGGCGGGCGGCGCGTTGCGCGGGTCGCCGGTCACCAGCGCCCTGGCCTCGGCTGCCGTCAGGCGCCGCTCCGTGAGGGCGGGGGTGTGCCGGCCCGTACCGAAGGCCCGGTAGGCGCCGGGCGACAGGGTGTGCTCCGAGGCGACCGCGAGCAGCACCCGTCCCGCGACGGCGTCGCCCGCCGTGCCGCCGACGAGGTCGGTGCGCGGCTCG
The DNA here is from genome assembly GCF_040704505.1 of Streptomyces sp. NPDC047002. Lineage (NCBI taxonomy): Bacteria > Bacillati > Actinomycetota > Actinomycetes > Kitasatosporales > Streptomycetaceae > Streptomyces > Streptomyces sp. NPDC047002. Next base: position 110,789 of record NZ_JBEYWC010000006.1, on the reverse strand, counting down.
TCGCGCACGAACAGCTGCGCGGCCAGCACGCCGAGGGACGCGGTGCCGCGCCACAGGTGCCGGAAGCGGCGGTAGCCGCCCATGGAAGCGGAGAGTTCGATGCGGTAGCTGTGCAGGTGGGACGGTGAGGTGCTGCTGCTCAGCGCCTCGACGGACGCGGTGGAGCCGTAGCCGGTCCTGTGCCCGGTCTGCTTGCCCCAGCGCGGACCTGCTTGCAGGGTGCCGCTGTTGTCGGGCCTGCCCACGAGGTCGTGCTGGGCGGCCCGCACCTGGAGGGAGCCCTCCACGCCGCCGTCGTAGCCGCGCACGACATTGCGGGAGCCGTCCATCCGCTGGGTGGCGGGCGAACTGGTGCGCACGTGCAGGTCGTTCTGCGTGCCCTCGTAGCGGCGGTCGGTGAGCGTGCCGTCGATCCACAGGTAGCGGTGGGCGCGCTGGAAGCGTCCCGGGCCCACCAGGTCGACGCGGACGCCGGTGGTGACGAGCGCCTCCAGATTGCCCGCCATGCTGTGGTGCGACAGCGTGTTCACCACGTCCAGGGTGTTCTGGAGCGCGGTGCGGTAGTGGTCGCGGCCGTGCCACCTGGGGTCCGCGGGGTCCGCGAAGTCGGCGAGCGGCGCGATCATGTCGGGGTGCTTGGCGGCCGCGGCCGCGAGCACCTGCCCGGCGAACTCGTCGAGCAGCGTGGGCCGGGGCCTCGGGCCCGCCTCGGCGACCGTGCCGGCGGCGTCCTCGCGCCGCGGGGGCGCCTCGTCGCGCTCCCCTGTCAGCTCGCCCGACCCGGTCTCCTCGGGCGTGGCGGTGTGCGGCGTCTCCTCGGCCACGGCGGTGTGCGGGGCCTGGCGGTCGAGTTCGGCCTCGTGGACGAACGCCTCAGGGCGGCTCAGCCCCAGCACGGTCGGGTGGTCCTGGGCCAAGTAGGCAGGGACCAGGGGCTCGTTCGCCAGTCGTGAGGGCAGTGCGGTGCCGTCGTCCCACCCGGCCAGGCGGCGCGCCTCCGTGGTGGTCATCCGGTCGAGGCTCCACGTCGAAAACGCCGTGGGCTCCGCATCGCCCGTACGCCGCACGTACACGGTCTTCTCGACCAGGTACAGGTGCGTCGGCACCTTCTTGGCCTGCCCGACCAGCTTCCGCCCGGCGGACCCGCCGAACACCGTGCTGTGCACGGTCGAGCGCACATAGCGGCCGACGGCGCCGATCATCGCCCGCAGCCCGGCCGCGGGCCCGAAGAACGATACGACGTCGAAGCTCGGTCCTGCGGCGGCGCTGACCTCCTGCGTGTACGTCTTCGACAGCGTGCGCTCGTTCCTGAGCGTCTGCTGCACGGTCATCCGCATCTCGGAGGCCGCCGTGCCGGTCAGCAGCGTGGCCCTGCCCGGCACGACGCGGTCCACGACGAACGCGCCCATCGGGCTGCGGTCCTTGTCGTCCCGCGTCAACTGCCGTGTGGTGACGAGCCCGTGGCCGAGCCGGTCCGCCATGCGGTGGAAGTTCTCCGTGCTGAAGAACCCGCTGATCTCCTCGTGCGCCGACGTGTCGGGCCTGGCGTGCACGCGCTCCAGGGCCCAGTCCCTGATCTCCTTGACGGGCCCGAAGCCCTCGGTGTGCACGAGGCGGTAGGCCGCGTCCGGGTCGATCGCCATCTCGCGCGGCGCCCGTCCCGGGCTCTCGACGCCCTGCCGGGTCTCGCTCTCCAGGAGCCGTACGGCCAGGCCGCCCCGCACGCCGAAGGTGAAGTGGTCGGGCAGCGCGCCGACCGTGCCGGGGCGGTGCGGCGCCGCCGCCGTGTCGTCCCCGCCCTCGACGCGGACCTCGTACTGCACGTCGTCCAGGTAGAGGCTCGACGGCTCCGCCGTGCGGGTCTCGGCCTGGCTGAGCGTCTGGTTCTGCATCCCGTACTCGTACGTGCGGGACTGGCCGACCGCGCCGGCGATCCGCCCGTACGCGGCGATGCCGGACGCCGGGCCGAGCGAGACGGCGGGCGCGATCCTGCGGCTCGTCGTCTGCACCGCGCCCGCGCCCGTGGTGACCTGGCTGCGCTGCACGGTGTCGAAGGTGAACGGCGCGCCGAACGCGTCCTCGAACCGCTCCCACGTGTTGTGCGGGCGGGTCGTCACCCGCAGGTGCCTGGTGCGGCCCGCCGCGTCCGTGAAGCCGAGCGAGCGGTAGCCCTCGCCGTGGAACTGCCACGGTGTCTCGCGCAGCGCGCGCCGCAGGTTGTCGAGCAACCTGGCCTGTTCCTCGGGGCCTTCGTGCGTCAGGGCGAGGCGGTCCCCGATCTCGGCGACGACCTGCCGGGCCCCGCGCAGGGCGACCCTGCCGTCCCCGTACGTCCAGGAGCGGCCGGTGTCGGTGCCGTCGCCGGTGAGGTACGTCGGCAGGCGCGTGCCGTCGTCGAACGTCACGACCCGCCCGTTGCGCGGCGGCGGCACCATCGTCCGGTCCACCTGCGGCCTGCGGTACGTGTCGAGACTGCCCTCGGCGGTGGTGTACCGCGAGGGTGTGAGCGCCTCCCTGACGGGCGTGGCGAGCGAGCCGCCCGGCACGGAGCCGTCCTCGAAGTGCACCCGGAGCCGCGGCGGCGCACCGGTCGTCGCGGCGTCGCGTGCGGGGGCGGTCTCGCGCGTCCCGGCCGCCGGGGTGTGCGTGTCGGGCGCGGTGCGCACGGCCGTCGCGAGGTCGCCCTGCCGGGCCGTACGGACGCGGGAGCCGAGGCCGCGACCGAAGCCGTGGCCGAGGCCGGTGCCCCGCACGGTCTCCGGCAGGGCCGGACTGTAGTGCCGGTCGGCCAAGTGCAGGACGACATGCGGCAGTTCGCCGCCGTTCGAGCCCTCGGGCAGGAACTCGTCGAACGTCCCGCCGTCCCGTACGACCGTGACCCTGACGCCGAACGTGCGTGCGGCGAGCGCGGGCAGCAGATCGGCCGCGCCGTGGTCCCAGCTCCCCTCGCCCTCGGCGGGCCTGCGCAGTTGGGCCGCGGCGAGCGCGGTGCGGGCGTCCCCCGGCAGGACCTCGTGCAGCGGCATCCGGCCCGTCGCGTCGAACTCCCGCTGCTGCGGGCCCTCTTCGTCGAAGCGCAGGCCCGCGGCCGCCGCCTCGTCCGCGGTGAAGGCGTCCCGGGTGTCGGGCGCGGTGAAGTCCAGCAGGTCCGCGTTCTCCTCCTCGCCGAGCTGGTCGGCGAGGAGGTCGCGCAGCGCCTCGTTGGTCTGCCGCACGTCGCCCACCGGCACCCGGTCGGCGAGCAGGCCGGGGTCGAGGTGGTCGAGGCCCGCGGCGAGCGAGCGGAAGAAGCCGTCGCCGTCGCGCGGCACATCGTGCACCGTGTACGCGGTGCCGTCGGGCGCGGTCAGCTGGGGCGGCATGTCGTCGGTGCCCGGCTCGACCGTGTAGCGCGGGCCGCCGGGCGCCGTACCGGGCGCGGCCTTCGGCGGCGCCGTGTAGGTCACGGCCGCCGGCTCGGCCACGGTCGCGCGCGCGCCGTCCGGCAGCCGGTGCCAGCGGGTGAGCCGGTCCGCGCCCGCGCGGACGCGGTGGAACTCGGCCGCGGCCGCCTTCGCCTTGGCCTCCGCGCCCGCGAGGGACGCGTGCGCGGCGTCCAGTGTGCGGGCGGCGCCGTCGGACAGGGCGCGCGCGGTGCGCACCCGGGCGACCGCCTCCCGCACGGCGGCGGCCCGCTCGGCCGCCGCGTCCTCGCGGCCCGCGGTGTCGAGCGCCGTGTCGTCGGCGGCGCGCACGGCGGTGCCCGGCGACGCGTCCTGCGCGTGCCGCCTGGCGAACGCGTCGGCGAGCGCCTGCTTCGCCGCCCGCAGGTCGCTCTCGAACGCGTCGCGTCGCTCGCTGAGTTCGGGCAGGCCGCGCCGGGTCTTCCAGTACGCGTTGTCGGCGGCGACCCATGCGTCGCCCGCCTTCTTCACCGCGGCCCAGGCGTCGGCGACGCCCTGCGGGAAGGTGGTGTCGTCGATGAGCCCGAGCCCGCGGGCCACATCCTCGCGCACCCACGCCAGGACATGCGTGTCGGACTCCACGGCCTGCGGACCCGGCTTCACCGGACCGAAAGGACCCAGATTCCGCGACATCCACGAACCCACCGCACCGTCCTTGAACGTACGGTGCACATCCGCGACACCCAGCCACCTCGTCGGGACCGCGAACAGAAACGCCTTGCCCGCGGTGGGCTTGAGCGTGATCTGCCCGGCCTCCGCGCCGCCCTGGCGCCTGCTGTCGGCCTCGGTCGCGGTGGCGTCGGCGCCCTGCACACCGGGCTGGGCCCTGCCGGGGTCGCCGCCGGCGAGCACCGGGCCGCCGCCGAGGATCGGCTGCTGGGCGCCGCTGCGGGTCACGGAGGTGTCGGTGGACGCCGTGGAGCGCTCCGCGCTCTCCATGCTGGCGTCCGGCGCGACGGCGAGCAGCCGCGCGCCCTGGAGGTCGGGCCGCGAGTAGAGGCGGTAGGCGCCCTCGGCGCCGCCCGCGAAGGTGTCCTCCGAGAGGCCCGCGACCTGGTAGCCGTCCTGCTGCGCGGTGTCCTCGAAGAACGCGGCGAGCGACTCGGCCGTCGTGCCGTCGTGCAGCGCGAGCGACGACGCAGTGCCGGGCCTGGTGAGGCCGGAGCCGTGCGCCTTGGCGAGCGCGCGCCCCAGCGCGTCGCCCTCCAGGCGGCCGCCGCCGCGCACCGCGGAACCCAGCGACGTACCGTACGCCTTCGCCACCGCCAGATCGCCCGCCGCACGCAGGTTGGCGAGGCCGACCACCTGCCGGACGTGGAAGCCCACGTCGGGGACGGTGAACGGCTTGCGCGTGCCGTCCGGGTGGACGGTGGCGCGCCAGCGGTCGATGGCCTCCTGGGTGACCTCGCGGGGGCTCCACACCGTGGCGCTCGCGGCGGGCGCCGCCAACTCCGGCGTGTCCAGCGGGCCCACAACGGGGGCGGCATCCTCGGCAGGGACGGTGACGGCGTCCTCGGCGCCGCTGTCCTCGGCCGGGGTGGTGTGCCCGTCGGTGGCCGGGGTGTCCGCGGTCACGGCGGGCGGCGCCGTGTCCGTGCCGGTCGCGGGCGTGTCGTCCGCCTCGGCGTGTCTGCGGGCCTCGTCGAGCGCCCGCTCGACGTCCTCGCCCCAGCCGCCCGGTTCCGTGCCCGCCAACGGGTCGGGCAGCACGGGCCGTTCCCTGTCCCCGTGCACGGCCTGTCCCGTGCCCTCGTGCCCGGCGTCCTGCTCCGCCGCGTCCACCGCGTCCGTCGCGGAGGCTGCGTCCGTCGCGGGCGCCTGCGTGCGCGGCTCGGCGGGCACGGTCAGGCTCAGCGGCACCTGCTCGCGCAGCGCGCCGACATCGCCCTCGGCGGTGATCTTCCTGCCGTCGCCGAGGTCGAGCGTCAGCCTGAGCCGGTAGGGGGTCAGGTACTCGGCGTGCGGCTCGTTGGTGTAGAAGACCGTGTTCTTCATCCGCGCCGTCGAACTGCCCGCCGCGACCTGCTGCGTGCTGGAGCCGAGCTCGGAGTAGGTGGGGCCTGCCGCGTTCGCGATCTCGTTGCCGGTGCGCACCGCCTCGCCGAGCTGGACGCCCAGCGCCTTGATCTTCGCATCGGTGCGCGTCGTTTCGGTGGTCTCGGTCGCGTGGCGGCCGTCCTTGAAGGCCGTGCTGTGGCCGAGGCCGTCGAACTGGGCCTCTCCCTTGATGAGTTCGACGCTGACGGGCCGGGTGCGGCCGCCGACCCTGAAGGCGCCGAAGCCGGGGCCGCCGATCCTGCCGCGGGTCTCGGTGCCGCCGGTCAGCAGCCGCCCGTACAGGGCGCGCAGCGGGCGCGGTGAGGTGCGGGACCACGCGTCGTCGCGGGTGGCCGCGTCGGCGCCCACGTCCTCCAGCTTCTTGGTGAACTCCGCGACGACCTTCGCCGCGTCGAGCGAGTTGACGGGGTACGCGCCGAACGGGCTGTCCTGCCACCACTGCGGCAGCTGCCACTCCTGCTCGGTGTAGCGCGGCACCTCGCCCGCGCCGTCGCTCAGCAGCCCGAGCCGGTGCGCGGCCTTCTCCGTGATGTGGCCCACCCAGTCGTTGTGGAAGGTGAACCGCTTGCCCGCCCATGCCGTGCGCAGCCTGGTCGCGAGCGCGTGGACCGGCGCGAGCAGGCCGTCGCCGCGCACCGTGCCGGCGATCTCGTGCTCGGTGTCGCCGACCACCAGCACCTTGTGGTTGGTGTCGACGGGGTTGATGTCGCTGGTGACCGTCCTGTTCACGGTCTTCGTGACGCCGTGGGTGCTGCCGATGCGGCCGACCGTGCCGTAGGTGCCGGCGACGCTGGGCGAGCCGTCGTGCGTGTGGACGGCGTTGCCCGCCATCGCGAGGGTGAAGGTGTGCGTCGTGGTGGTGGCACCGGAGGCGGTGGTGTCCGAGCCGAGGTTCTGCTCCGTGTCGATCTTCACGGGCTTGGAGGCGACCCGCAGATTGCCGACGCCGAGCCGGTGCACCAGGGCGCCCAGCCGGTTGAGGTAGGGCCCCTGCCCGAACAGGCCGTTGATGCGGCTGCCCGCGGGCGCGGAGAGCTGGTCGAAGTCGGCGGTGAGCGGCTGCGCCTGGAGCGAGCGCACGATCGCCTCGTGCGCCGGCGCCCCCTGCTGCCGGAAGAACCACGAGTCGCCCGAAACCTGCTGCATGATCTGCTCGGCACCGTCGACGAGTTCGCGGTGCGCGCCGACGCTGACCGTGTGGACGGGGAAGTCCCCGAAGCGGCTTGCCGCCTGCGGGGGCGCGCCCAGCAGGTCGCCGGTGACGAGGGCCTTCGCCTCCGCCGTGGTGAGCGGCGCCACGGTGGGCGTGCGGCTGTCGGCCGCCGCGGTGTGCGGGTCGGTCGCCGGAGTGTGCTCGGACGCCACCGAGAGCAGGACGCGGCCGGTGACGGGGGCGCCCGCGGTGCCGCCGACGAGGTCGGTGTGGGGCTCGTTGCGCACGAACATCTGCGTGCCGAGCACGCCGAGGGACGCCGTGCCGCGCCACAGGTGCCTGAAGCGGCGGTAGCCGCCGGTCGACGCGGTCAACTCCAGCCGGTAGCTGTGCAGGTGGGACGGGGAGGTGCTGCTGCTGAGCGCCTCGAACGAGGCGGTGGAGCCGTAGCCGGTCCTGTGCCCGGTCTGCCGGCCCCAGCGCGGGCCGACCTGGAGCGTGCCGATGTTGTCGGGCCTGCCCACGACGTCGTGCACGGAGTCGCGCACGGCGAGGGAGCCCTCGACGCCGCCCTCGTAGCCGCGGACGACGTTGCGCATGCCGTCCATGCGCCGGGTGCCCGGCGCGCTGGTGCGCACGTGCAGGTCGTTCTGGGTGCCCTCGTAGCGGCGGTCGGTGAGCGTGCCGTCGATCCACAGGTAGCGGTGGGACCTGTGGAGGCGCCCAGGGCCGACCAGGTCGATGCGGACGCCGGTGGTGACGAGGGTCTCCAGGTTGCCCGCCATGCTGTGGTGGGACAGCGTGTTGACGACGTTCAGGGTGTTCTGGAGCGCCATGCGGTAGTGCTCGCGGCCGGTCCACCGGGAGCCGGCGAGCCCGGCGAAGTCCTCGAGTGGCGCGATCATCTCCGGGTACTTCTCGGCAGCGGACCGCAGCACGCGCTGCGTGAAGTCCTGGAGCAGCGAGGGCTCGGGCCGCGCCTCTTCGCGGGTGTCCGCGGCCTCCCGCGCCTCGGTGGCCTCCCGGGTGCCCGGTACGTCCCTGACCGGCTGCGTCTCGTGGAGGAACGCCTCGGGCCTGCTGAGACCCAGGACGGTCGGGTGGTCCTTGGCCAGGTAGGCGGGTGCGAAGGGCTCGTTGGCGAGGCGTGAGGGCAGTGCGGTGCCGTCGTCCCACCCGGCCAGGCGGCGCGCCTCCGTGGTGGTCATCCGGTCGAGGCTCCACGTCGAAAACGCCGTGGGCTCCGCATCGCCCGTACGCCGCACGTACACGGTCTTCTCGACCAGGTACAGGTGCGTCGGCACCTTCTTGGCCTGCCCGACCAGCTTCCGACCGGCGGACCCGCCGAACACCGTGCCGTGCAGGGTGGAGCGCGCGTACCGCCCGAACGCGCCCACCATGGCCCGCAGTCCGGCGGCGGGCCCGAAGAACGACGTGGCGTCGAAGCTGGGTCCCGCGCCGGCGCTGACCTCCTGCGTGTACGTCTTCGACAGGGTGCGCTCGTTGCGCACGGCCTGCTGCACGGTCATCCGCATCTCGGCGGCCTTGGTCTCCGTCAGCAGCGTGGCCCTGCCCGGCACGACCCGCTCCACGACGAACGCGCCCAGCGGTGTGCGGTCCTTGTCGTCGCCCGTCAACTGCCGTGTGGTGACGAGCCCGTGGCCGAGCCGGTCCGCCATGCGGTGGAAGTTCTCCGTGCTGAAGAACCCGCTGATCTCCTCGTGCGCCGACGTGTCGGGCCTGGCGTGGGCGCGCCGCACCGCCCAGTCCCTGATCTCCTTGACGGGACCGAAGCCCTCGGTGTGCACGAGGCGGTAGTCGGCGCCGGGGCGCACAGTCATCTCGCGCGGCGCCTGGGTGTCGCCGGGCCCGCCCTTGGTCTCGCTCTGCGAGAGCCGCACGGCGAGGCCGTCCCGCACACCGAAGGTGAAGTGGTGCGCGTCGACGGGCGCCGCGCCTTCGAGGCGGACGTCGTACTGCACGTCGTCCAGGTAGAGGCGCGAGCCGTCGCCCAGGCGCGTCTCGGCCTGGCTGAGCGTCTGGTTCTGCAGGCCGTAGTCGTAGGTGCGTGCGTAGCCGAGCCCGCCGCCGACCCGGCCGTACGCGGCGATGCCGGAGGCGGGGCCGAGCGAGAAGCCGGGCGCGATCCGCAGGCCGGTGGACTGCACAGCACCCGCGCCCGTGGTGACCTGGCTGCGCTGCACGGTGTCGTACTTGAACGGCGCGCCGAACGCGTCGTCGTACCGCTCCCACGTGTTGTGCGGGCGCGTGGCGACCACGAGATGGCGGATGTGGCCGTCGGCGTCCTTGAAGCCGTGTGAGCGGTAGCCCTCGCCGTGGAACTGCCACGGCGTGTCCCGCAGTGCGCGCCGCAGGTCGTCGAGGGCGCGCACCCTGTCATCGGTCCCACCCTGCGCGAGGCCGGCGCGGCGGGCGATCTCCTCCGCCACGTCCTGCCGGCCGCGCAGGGTGACCCGGCTGTCGCCGTACGTGCCGAAGCGGCCGGTGTCGGTGCCGTCGCCGGTGAGGTACGTCGGCAGGCGCGTGCCGTCGTCGAACGTCACGACCCGCCCGTTGAGCGGCGGCGGCACCATCGTCCGGTCCACCCGCGGCCTGCGGTACGTGTCGAGACTGGTCTCGACGGTGGTGTGCCGGGGCACGGTGAACGGCGCACGCGCGGGGTGCTCGATCGCCTGGCCCGGCACCGTACCGTCCGTGAAGTGCACGCGGGGGCGCGGCGGTTGGACTGCCGTCTCGCCGTGCTCCACCGCGGTGCGTCCGGTGCTTCCGTGGTCGGCGAGCGCGTCGTGCGCGGGTGCCGTGTCCTCGCGGGGCACGGCGCGCGTGTCGTCGGCGGCCGTGCTGTGCGCCTGCGCCTGCTCCCGGTGCGGCGCGAGCCGGTCGTGGAGCGCGGCGCCCGACGCGTCGGGGTCGAGGCCGCGGGCGACGGCCGAGGCGTCCAGGACGGTGTTCCAGTGCCCGCGCGTCTGCGGGGCGCCGTCCGGCAGCCCCAGCACGTCGCGGGTGATCTGCCGCAGGACGTCCGGTGTCATCCGGCCGCCGGTGTGCAGGGCGGGCTGCCCGTCGGGGCCCGGCTGCCAGCGCAGCCGGTCGAGGGCGGCGAGGCCGCGCAGCGACTCGGCGTGCCCTGCCGTGCCCTCGAAGTCCGCGCCGTACGTGTCGCGCAGCGTCCGCACGTACTGGAGCGTCCTGTTGGCGGTCCACGGGTCGGCGGGCCCGTCGCCCTCGTGCAGCCCCGCCGTGCGGGCGAGGTCGTCGAGTGCCGTGCCCCGCGGCTCCGGCCTGAACGTGTTCCACGCGCCGGGCTGGTTCCGCATGTCGGCGAAGAGCACCGGCTGGAGGGTGCCGTCGTGGTCGCGCACGGTCCCGGACGGCGAGGTCGGCGCGTACACCGTGCGCCCGGTGACGTTGGCGACGTGCTGGGCGACCGAGAGGCCGCCGTACGCGGGTGCCGTGCCCGTGGTGCACGACAGCAGCACCAGCGGCCGGTCCACGGGGCCGAGCGAGTCCGCGTTGCGGACCAGGTAGCGGCCCAGCTCCCGCCCGCTGACCCGCACGACATGGCCGTCGCCGAGCACCAACTCCACGTGGCTGGGCGCGCCGTGGGCCGCGAAGAACGACACCTCCGCGTCGTGCCACGGCACCGGCCTGCGCGGCCCGGTGAAGCTGCCCCCTGTCCCGGAGTCCAGGCTCTCCACGGCGGTGTGCCCGCGGAAGGTCCGCTCGGCGAGAAGAACGGGGATGCGGTCGGCGCGGCTCGCCCAGTCGGACGGCCGGTAGCTGCCGATGCCCTCGGCGGGGCTTTCGGCCCCACGCGTCAGCGGCGCGACGCTCAACAGCCCGTCCGTGGCTGCCGTGTCGTCGAGGGTCTGGACGGCATTGTCGCGGTGCAGCGCCGCGTCCCAGCCGGGCAGGCCGGCGCTGTCGAGCCCGCCCGTGCGGCCGTCGCCGGGCCGCAGCGCCTGGTCGGCGAGCCCGTACCGGGTGCTGGAGGAGGTGTTGGCGCTCTCGATCCGCTTGAGCCCGTCCACGAGGTCCTGGACGGCCGGCGGGCGGTGCCTGCTCGAAGGGAAGACGCTGCGGATGTCCTCAAGGGCCGCCGACGCGTCCTCGCGGTACCGGTCGAGCTTCTCGGCCAGCGAGTCGCTCTCGCCGACCTTGAACGCGTAGTCGGACAGCACCGCCTTGCGTGTCGCATCGAGGTGGCCGAGAATCCGCGCGGCGTGCCCGGGGCCCGCCTGCCGGAACGCCGGTGCCACGTTGAGGCGTTCGTAACCGGTACGGATCCGGTTGCGCACGTCCATCAGAATGCGCTGGTTCTCCAGCGTGTCCAGCGCAACCGTGCGCCGTTCGCCGCGGAACAGCGGAGTCTGCGCGTTGAGCGTGTACTCCGCAGGACGCGAGGGCGCACCACGGCTGATGCGGTCGTCGAACGACTCGTAGATGACCTCCGCCATCCGCGCCTGGTTCGCCCACGGCACGACGTAGTCGTTGATGAACTCTTGGATGGCGGGACCACGGCCGGCGGGGTCGAGCGCGGCACGCTGCCGCAGCTCCTGCGGGGCGTGGTCCTTGAAGAACTTCTCGACGAACTGCGGGCGTTGGAGCACCTCGCCCGGTTCGAGCAGATGCCGGTTGCGGAAATGAGCCGCGACCACGGCACGCAGCTTCGCCGTCTTGTCCGCGTAGTGCCGCTGACCGAGGAAGTCACCGTCCTCACTCGTGAAGACCGCATACCCCTCCAGCATCGCGCGCGGCACGCCGACCTTCTGCCGCAGCTCACCCATCGAGCGCACATCGCCCCAGGCCGTGGGAACCCGGCGCGGCATCTTGTCCACATAGGTGCGCAGGGAGCCCGGGAGGGCGTTGGCCCGCAGCTTCTCCAGCGAGTCCAGCCGGTTGATACCGAACTGGTTCGACGCGAAGTGCTTGTCGACGTTGAGGTCGAGCGGGTGCCCGCCCGAGCCGTGCTCGGTCACCGCATCACGCGAAATGTCGTTGGCGACGTCCAGCGGCACCAGGAAGGACCGGATCATCGGGTTCTCAGCGTCCTGCTGACGCTCGTACTTCTCCACCCACTTCAACTGGCGCAGCGGCTGACCCACACTGAGCCAGAACACCTTCTCACCCGACGACGGATCACCCGTGTGGATCTGGACCGTACCGTCCTCACCCTGCCCGACATCCTTGAAGACAGGAGCGACCTGGTTGGTCTGATCCCCGAACACCGCCGTGTAGATGGGGACATACGGCCGGTGCTCGATCGTCACCACGGCCGGGATGTCACGGTTGACGAAACCCTGACCCGGGCCCTGCGTGATGTGGTTCGTCCCCAGGAACGTCGCACCCGGGACCCCGAGCGCGGGCCGGTCGACGTCGTAGTCGCCGAGGATCCGCAGGGCGGTGTTCACCGCCGTGTCCGACCACGTACGCGGCAGGTCGTCGATCAGCTTACGGGCCTCCCACACCGCCTCCGCGCGGCCCAGCGGCCCCACGTCCTCCAGCAGCTGGCGCACGTAGCGGTGCACGTCGTCCCGCAGCGCGCGGCGGTCCCGCACGTTCTGGTATCCGGCCAGCGCGCGGTTCAGCCGCCGGCCGAAGTCCGAGACCTCGCGCGCCACCCGGCTGCGCGGGTTCACCCCGCCGTGCGGCACGCCGAGGCGTGAGCCGCCAGCCTGGTCCCACACCGCACCGGACGTGCCGGAGCGCGTGGTGCCGGCCGCCTCGATCCGCTTGAGGCCGTCCACCAGCGCCTGGATGGAGGGGGGCCGGTAGCGGGTGGAAGGGAAGACGCCCCGCAGCTCGTCCAGCGAGTCGGACGCCAACTGCCGGTAGTCGTCGAGCCGTCGGGCCAGCACCGCCGAGTGGCCGACCTTGAAGTCGTAGTCCGCGAGCACCCTCTTGCGCGCGTTGTCCAGTCGGCCGAGGACTCGGGGCGCCGTGCGTCCCGGCCCGGCGTCGCGGAACGCCGGTGCCACGTCGAGCCGTTCGAAGCCGGTACGGATCCGGTTGCGGATGCCCATGAGGACGCTGCGGTCGTCCATGGCGCTGACGGCGTCGGCCCTGCGCTCCCCGCGGAACAGCGGGGACTGCGGATTGAGCGCGTACTCCACGGGACGCGCGGGTGCGCCGCCCGCGATGCGGTCGTCGAAGGACTCGTAGATCGCCTCCGCCATCCGCGCCTGATTGGCCCAGGGGATGACGTAGTCGTTGACGAACTCGTGGATGGCGGGACCCCGGCCCGCAGGGTCGAGGGCGGCACGCTGCCGCAGGTCGTGGGGCGCGTGGTCCTTGAAGAACTTCTCGACGAACTGCGGCCGTTGGAGCACCTCGCCCGGTTCGAGCAGGCTGCGGTTGCGGAAGTGCGCGGCCACCACACCGCGCAGCTTGGCCGTCTTGTCCGCGTAGTGCCGCTGACCGAGGAAGTCACCGTCCTCACTCGTGAAGACCGCGTAGCCCTCCAGCATCGCCCGGGGCACGCCGACCTTCTGCCGCAGCTCACCCATCGGGCGCACGGCTCCCCACGCCTCGGGGGCCTGGAGCGGCGGGTGCTCGACATAGGTGCGCAGGGAGCCGGGCAGCGCGTACGTGCGCAGCTTCTCCAGCGAGTCCAGGCGGTTGATACCGAACTGGTTGGACGCGAAGTGCTTGTCGACGTTCAGATCGAGCGGATGACCACCGGAGCCGTGCTCGGTGACGGCGTCACGGGAGATGTCGTTGGCGACGTCCAGCGGCACCAGGAAGGACCTGATCATCGGGTTCTGCGCACCCTGCTGACGGGCGTACTTCTCCACCCACTTCAACTGACGCAGCGGCTGGCCCACACTGAGCCAGAACACCTTCTCACCCGACGACGGATCACCCGTGTGGATCTGCACGGCGCCGTTCTCGTCCTGGCCCACGTCCTTGAAGACGGGCGCGGCCTGGTGGGTCTGGTCGCCGAAGACCGCCGTGTAAATGGGGACGTACGGGCGGTGCTCGATCGTGACGACGGCCGGGATGTCACGGTTGACGAAACCCTGACCCGGCCCCTGCGTGATGTGGTTCGTCCCCAGGAACGTCGCACCCGGGGCACCGAGCACCGGCCGGTCGACGTCGTAGTCAGCGAGCACCCGCAGGGCGGTGTTCACCGCCGTGTCCGACCACGTACGCGGCAGGTCGTCGATCAGCTTGCGCGCCTCCCACACCGCTTCCCCGCGATGCAGCGTGCCGGAGTCCTCAAGCAGCCTGCCCATCAGGCCGTGGACCTCGTCGCGCAGCGCGCGCTGATCCCCCGTGGCGTGGTAGCCGGCGAGCGCGCGGTTCAACCGCCGCCCGAACGCACTCACGTGGTCCGCGATCGGACTGCGCGGATTCACCCCGCCGTGCGAGGGCGCGACCGCGCCGCTCCGCGACGAGGAGTGCCGATGCCTGCCACCCGGATCCGCCAGCGCGTCATCGGTCGTATCGGCGTTCTGCTCGCGCTCCGGCTCCGCCCCACGCACAGCCGTCGCCTCACCGTGAACGGCGGGCGACTCCGCACGCTGGTCCTCACGGACGCCGGGCGGCTCCTCGTGGGCCGCCAGGGGCTCGTCGTGGGCCACGGCGGGGCTCTCGTCGTGGGTCGCCGTGCTCGGGGCGATCGACGTCAGGGGCGCCGTCGGGTCAGCGGCGTGCGCGGTGGCCGCGGCGTCCAGGGCGGAGGTCCAGTGCTCCGGCGTCTGCTCGGTGATCTCGGGGAGCCTGAGCACGTCCCGGGTGATGTTCCGCAGCACATCGGGGTTCATCCGGCCCGCGGTGTGCGTCGCGAGCTCGCCGTCAGGACCCGGGTTCCACCGCAGCTTGTCGATCGCGCCGAGGCCGGAGAGGAGGGTGTCGTGGTGCGGGGTGCCTTCCTCAAGACCGGGCCCGTAGGTGCCGCGCAGTGTCCGCACGTACTGCAGCGCACGGTTGGCCACCCACGGATCCGGATGCCCATCCCCCTCGTGCAACCCCGCGACCCGCGCGATCCTGGCCAACTCCCCACCGGACGGCTCCGGCCGGAACGTCAACCACTCACCCTCACGCCCCCGCCCATCCGCGAACAGCACAGGCCGCAGCTTCCCGTCACCACCACGCACCGTGCCCGACGCAGTCGACGGCGCATACACCGTACGCCCCGTCACATTGGCCACATGCTGCGCAACCGACAAACCACCGTACTCCGGCACCGCACCCGTCGCACACGACAACAACACCAACGCCCGATCCACAGGACCCAACGCATCCGCGTGACGCTCAAGATAACGACCCAGCTCACGCCCACTGACCCGCACAACCTGACCATCACCGAGCACCAACTCGACATGGTTCGACGCACCATGCGCCGCAAAGAACGACACCTTCGACTCATGCCACGGCACCTCGCGCACCGGCGTCGTGAACCGGCTCGCCTCCGTGGCGTCGAGCGCGGTGTGCCCGCGGAAGGCCTGCTCGCCGAGGAGGACGGGGATACGGTCCGCGCGGGTCGCCCAGTCGGACGGCCGGTAACTGCCGATGCCCTCAGCCGGGTGCTCGTCGCCGCGCGTCAGCGGGGCGACACTCAACTGGCCTTCCACCGCAGCCGTGTTGTCCAGGGTCTGGACCGCGGTGTCACGGTGCAGCGCCGCATTCCAGTCCGGCAGCTTCACCTGCTCCCCACGGCCGCCACCGGCCACCGCATCGCGACCGGCCTGGTCGGCGAGAACATAGCGCGTGCTGGCCGACGTGTTGGCGCTCTCGATCCGCTTGAGCCCGTCCACCAGATCCTGGACGGCCGGCGGCCGGTACCTGCCCGAGGGGAAGACACCCCGCAGGTCGTCCAGGGCCGCGGACGCGCTCTCCCGGTACCGGTCGAGCTTCTCGGCCAGTGTGTCGCTCTCGCCGACCTTGAACGCGTAGTCCGAGAGCGCCGCCTTGCGTGTCGCGTCGAGGCGCCCCAGGACGCGGGCCGCGTGCCCCGGGCCCGCCTGCGCGAACGCGCCCCGCACATTGAGCTGTTCGAAGCCCGAGCGGATGCGGTTGCGCACGTCCATGAGGATGCGCTGGTTCTCCAGCGTGTTCAGTGCGGCCGTGCGCCGTTCGCCGCGGAACAGCGGGGTCTGCGCGTTGAGCGTGTACTCCGCAGGACGCGAGGGCGCGCCACGGCTGATGCGGTCGTCGAACGACTCGTAGATGACCTCCGCCATCCGGGCCTGGTTCGCCCACGGGAGCACATAGTCGTTGACGAACTCGTCCATGGTGCGGGCGCGTTGCGCCGGGTCCCGCAGATCGCGCCGCTGCAGGTCGCGCGGAGCATGCTCCTTGAAGAACTTCTCGACGAACTTGGGCCGCTCCAGGACCTCACCGGGTTCGAGCAGATGCCGGTTCTGGTAGTGCGCGGCGACGACGGCACGCAGCTTCGCCGTCTTCTCCGCGTAGTGCCGCTGACCGAGGAAATCACCGTCCTCACTCGTGAAGACCGCATAGCCCTCCAGCATCGCCCGAGGCACGCCGACCTTCTGCCGCAACTCACCCATCGAGCGCACATCGCCCCACGTCGTGGGAACCCGACGCGGCATCTCGTCCACATACGTACGCAGGGAGCCCGGGAGGGCGTTCGCCCGCAGCTTCTCCAGCGAGTCCAGCCGGTTGATACCGAACTGGTTCGACGCGAAGTGCTTGTCCACGTTCAGATCGAGCGGGTGCCCGCCCGAACCGTGCTCGGTCACCGCGTCACGCGAAATGTCGTTCGCGACGTCCAGCGGCACCAGGAACGAGCGGATCATCGGGTTCTGCGCACCCTGCTGACGCGCGTACTTCTCCACCCACTTCAACTGGCGCAGCGGCTGACCCACACTGAGCCAGAACACCTTCTCACCCGACGACGGATCACCCGTATGGATCTGGACCGTACCGTCCTCACCCTGCCCGACATCCTTGAAGACAGGAGCGACCTGGTTGGTCTGATCCCCGAACACCGCCGTGTAGATCGGCACATACGGCCGGTGCTCGATCGTCACCACGGCCGGGATGTCACGGTTGACGAAACCCTGACCCGGGCCCTGCGTGATGTGGTTCGTCCCCAGGAACGTCGCACCCGGGACCCCGAGCGCGGGCCGGTCGACGTCGTAGTCGCCGAGGATCCGCAGGGCCGTGTTCACCGCCGTGTCCGACCACGTACGCGGCAGATCGTCGATCAGCTTACGGGCCTCCCACACCGCCTCGGAGCGGTGCAGCGGTCCTGCCTGCCTGAGCAGTCCCTCCATCAGTCCGTGCGTCGCGTGGCGCAGGGCGCGGCGGTCGCGGGTGCCGTGGTAGTCGGCGAGCGCGCGGTTCAGCCTGCGGCCGAAGTCCGACACGTCGCGGGCGACGCGGCTGCGCGGGTTGACCCCGCCGTGCGGCACACCGCTGCGCGAGGAGCCGCCAGCCTGGTCCCACACCGCACCGGACGTGCCGGAGCGCGTGGTGCCGGCCGCCTCGATCCGCTTGAGGGTGTCCATCACGTCTTCGACGGCCGGGGGACGCGGCCGCCCCGAGGGGAAGACGCGGCGGAGCCTGCGCAGCGAGTCGGACGCCAACTGCCGGTAGTCGTCGAGCCGTCGGGCCAGCACCGCCGAGTGGCCGACCTTGAAGTCGTAGTCGCCCAGTACGGTCCTGCGCGCCTTGTCGAGCCCGCCGAGGACGCGGGCAGCCTCCCCGGGGCCCGCCTGCCGGAACGCGCTCGCCATGTCGAGGTGCTCGTATCCGCCGCGGATCCGGTTGCGGATGCCCATGAGCATGCTGCGGTCGTCCAGCGCGTTGACCGCGTCGGCCCTGCGCTCCCCGCGGAACAGCGGAGACTGCGGATTGAGCGCGTACTCCACGGGACGCGCCGGCGCGCCACCGGCGATGCGGTCGTCGAAGGACTCATAGATCGCCTCCG
This sequence comes from Streptomyces sp. NPDC047002, assembly GCF_040704505.1. Classification (NCBI taxonomy): domain Bacteria; kingdom Bacillati; phylum Actinomycetota; class Actinomycetes; order Kitasatosporales; family Streptomycetaceae; genus Streptomyces; species Streptomyces sp. NPDC047002. The sequence goes on along the minus strand of NZ_JBEYWC010000006.1, from coordinate 93,214 downwards.
CCATCCGCGCCTGGCTCGCCCAGGGGATGACGTAGTCGTTGACGAACTCGTGGATGGCCGGGCCACGCCCCGCCGGGTCGAGCGCGGCACGCTGCCGCAGCTCCTGCGGGGCATGGTCCTTGAAGAACTTCTCGACGAACTGCGGCCGTTGGAGCACCTCGCCCGGTTCGAGCAGGCTGCGGTTGCGGAGATGCGCGGCCACCACACCGCGCAGCTTGGCCGTCTTCTCCGCGTAGTGCCGCTGACCGAGGAAGTCACCGTCCTCACTCGTGAAGACCGCGTAGCCCTCCAGCATCGCCCGGGGCACGCCGACCTTCTGCCGCAGCTCACCCATCGAGCGCACATCGCCCCAGGCACCGGGGGCCTGGTGCGGCGGGTGCTCGGCGTAGGTGCGCAGGGAGCCGGGCAGCGCGTACGTGCGCAGCTTCTCCAGGGACTCCGGCTTTGTGATGCCGAACTGGTTCGAGGCGAAGTGCTTGTCGACGTTGAGGTCGAGCGGGTGCCCGCCCGAACCGTGCTCGGTCACCGCGTCACGCGAAATGTCGTTCGCGACATCGAGCGGCACCAGGAACGAGCGGATCATCGGGTTCTGCGCACCCTGCTGGCGCGCGTACTTCTCCACCCACTTCAACTGACGCAGCGGCTGGCCCACACTCAGCCAGAACACCTTCTCACCCGACGACGGATCACCCGTGTGGATCTGGACCGCGCCGGCCTCGTCCTGGCCGATGTCCTTGAACACCGGCATGTCGAGACCGGTCTGGTCGCCGAACACGGCGGTGTAGATGGGGACATACGGCCGGTGCTCGATCGTCACCACGGCCGGGATGTCGCGGTTGATGAAACCCTGACCCGGGCCCTGCGTGATGTGGTTCGTCCCCAGGAAGGTCGCGCCCGGGGCACCAAGCACCGGCCGGTCGATGTCGTAGTCCGACAGCACGCGCAGCGCCGTGTTCACCGCCGTGTCCGACCAGGTACGCGGCAGGTCGTCGATGAGCTTGCGGGCCTCCCAGATCGCCTCGGAACGGTGCAGGCGTCCGGAGTCCTCAAGCAGCCGGCCGATGAGGTCGTGGACCTCGTCGCGCAGCGCACGTCGGCTTCCCGAGGCCTGGTAACCGGTGAGCGCGCGGTTCAACCGCCGCCCGAACGCCCTTACGTGGTCCGCGATCGGGCTGCGCGCGTTCACCCCGCCGTGCGAGGGCGCGACCGCGCCGCTCCGCGACGAGGAGTGCCGATGCCTGCCACCCGGATCCGCCAGCGCGTCATCGGTCGTATCGGCGTTCTGCTCGCGCTCCGGCTCCGCCCCACGCACAGCCACGGCCTCACCGTGAAGGGCGGGCGACTCCGCACGCTGCTCCTCACGGACGCCGGGCGGCTCCTCGTGGACGGCGGGCGGCTCCGCGTGGGTCGCGACGGGTTCCTGGTGCGCGGCCTGGGTCTGGGTCTCGATGGGCGTGTCCGGGGCCGCGGTGTGCGGCGCCATGGACTCGGCGGGACGTAGGGCGAGCCCGGTCAGCGAGGCGGTCGGGTCGTCGGCGTGCGCGGTGGCCGCCGCGTCCAGCACGGAGGTCCAGTGCTCCGGCGTCTGCCGCGCATCCTGCGGCAGGCCCAGCACGTCCCGGGTGATGTTCCGCAGCACATCGGGGTTCATCCGGCCCGCGGTGTGCGTCGCGAGCTCGCCGTCAGGACCCGGGTTCCACCGCAGCCGGTCCAGGTCCCCGAGACCGCGCAGCGCCGCGTCGTGCCCGGCCGTGTTCTCGAAGTCCGCGCCGAACGTCCCGCGCAGTGTCCGCACGTACTGCAACGCACGGTTGGCCACCCACGGATCCGGATGCCCATCCCCCTCGTGCAACCCCGCGACCCGCGCGATCCGGGCCAACTCCCCACCGGACGGCTCCGGCAGGAACGTCAACCACTCACCCTCACGCCCCTGCCCATCCGCGAACAGCACAGGCCGCAGCTTGCCGTCACCACCACGCACCGTGCCCGACGCAGTCGACGGCGCATACACCGTACGCCCCGTCACATTGGCCACATGCTGCGCAACCGACAAACCACCGTACTCCGGCACCGCACCCGTCGCACACGACAACAACACCAACGCCCGATCCACAGGGCCCAACGCATCCGCGTGACGCTCAAGATAACGACCCAGCTCACGCCCACTGACCCGCACAACCTGACCATCACCGAGCACCAACTCGACATGGTTCGACGCACCATGCGCCGCAAAGAACGACACCTTCGACTCATGCCACGGCACCTCGCGCACCGGGGTGACGAAGCGGCTGCCCTCGGTCTGGTGCAGCGGGGTGTGGCCGCGGAAGGTCTGCTCCGACAGCAGGGCCGGGATGCGGTCCACGCGGGTGGCCCAGTCGGACGGGCGGTAACTGCCGATGCCCTCAGCGGGGCTGTCAGCGCCACGCGTCAGCGGGGCAACACTCAACTGCCCTTCCACCACAGCCGTGTTGTCCAGAGTCTGGACCGCCGTGTCACGGTGCAGCGCCGCATTCCAGTCAGGCAGCTTCACCTCCTCCGCACGGCCACCACCGGCCACTGCGTCGCGACCGGCCTGGTCGGCGAGGACGTGCCGGGTGCTTGCCGAAGTGTTGGCGCTCTCGATCCGCTTGAGCCCGTCCACGAGGTCCTGGACGGCCGGCGGCCGGTGCCTGCTCGAAGGGAAGACGCTGCGGATGTCCTCCAGGGCCGCCGACGCGTCCTCGCGGTACCGGTCGAGCTTCTCGGCCAGCGAGTCGCTCTCGCCGACCTTGAACGCGTAGTCGGACAGCACCGCCTTGCGTGTCGCATCGAGGTGGCCGAGAATCCGCGCGGCGTGCCCGGGGCCCGCCTGCCGGAACGCCGGTGCCACGTTGAGGCGTTCGTAACCGGTACGGATCCGGTTGCGCACGTCCATCAGAATGCGCTGGTTCTCCAAGGCGTCGAGCGCGGCCGTGCGCCGTTCGCCGCGGAACAGCGGAGTCTGCGCGTTGAGCGTGTACTCCGCAGGACGCGAGGGCGCACCACGGCTGATGCGGTCGTCGAACGACTCGTAGATGACCTCCGCCATCCGCGCCTGGTTCGCCCACGGCACGACATAGTCGTTGACGAACTCGTCGACCGCCCGCGCCCGCCTCGCGGGGTCCCTGAGGTCCTGCTGGCGGAGCTCGCTCGGGGCGTGGTCCTTGAAGAACTTCTCGACGAACTGCGGGCGTTGGAGCACCTCGCCCGGTTCGAGCAGATGCCGGTTGCGGAAATGAGCCGCGACCACGGCACGCAGCTTCGCCGTCTTGTCCGCGTAGTGCCGCTGACCGAGGAAGTCACCGTCCTCACTCGTGAAGACCGCGTAGCCCTCCAGCATCGCCCGAGGCACGCCGACCTTCTGCCGCAACTCACCCATCGGGCGCACGGCTCCCCACGCCTCGGGGGCGCGCTGGGGCACGTTGTCCACGTACGTACGGAGGGAACCCGGCAGAGCATTCGCCCGCAGCTTCTCCAGCGAGTCCAGCCGGTTGATACCGAACTGGTTCGACGCGAAGTGCTTGTCCACATTCAGATCGAGCGGGTGCCCGCCCGAGCCGTGCTCGGTCACCGCGTCACGCGAAATGTCGTTCGCGACGTCCAGCGGCACCAGGAACGAGCGGATCATCGGGTTCTGCGCACCCTGCTGACGCGCGTACTTCTCCACCCACTTCAACTGACGCAGCGGCTGGCCCACACTGAGCCAGAACACCTTCTCACCCGACGACGGATCACCCGTGTGGATCTGCACGGCGCCGTTCTCGTCCTGGCCCACGTCCTTGAAGACGGGCGCGGCCTGGTGGGTCTGGTCGCCGAACACTGCCGTGTAAATGGGGACATACGGGCGGTGCTCGATCGTCACCACGGCCGGGATGTCGCGGTTGACGAAACCCTGACCAGGGCCCTGCGTGATGTGGTTCGTACCCAGGAACGTCGCACCCGGCATGCCAAGCACCGGACGATCCGTGTCGTAGTCCCCGACCACCCGCAACGCCGTGTTCACCGCCGTGTCCGACCACGTACGCGGCAGATCGTCAATCAGCTTACGGGCCTCCCACACCGCCTCCGCGCGGCCCAGCGGGCCCGCGTCCTCCAGCAGCTGGCGCACATAGCCGTGCAGGTCGTTCCGCAGCGCATGCGTATCCCGCCGGCTGTGGTATCCGGCGAGGGCGCGGTTCAGCCGCCGGCCGAAGTCCGAGACCTCGCGCGCCACCCGGCTGCGCGGGTTCACCCCGCCGTGCGGCACGCCGACGCGCGAGCCGCCCGCCTGGTCGGCGACGGCCTCCGACGTGGTGTCGGTGTCGCCCTGGTGTGCCGTCTCGGTGACCGGGCGCTGCGGCGGGGGCAGCATCTCCTTGCTGACGCTTGCGCCGCCGATCAGCCCGGCGGCGACGCGCCCCGCGAGCAGCCGGTAGTCCGCTGCGACGTCCGCCTCGGTCTTCAGCGCCGGAAGGTGGGGGCGCAGGTCGCTCAGGGCGGGGTCGTCGTGCATCAACTGCCGGTAGGCGTTGTAGACCGTCGCGATGTCCTGGCGCACCTGCGTGCTGCCGCTGCGGCCCGGCACCCCGAGCAGGCGGTCGTCGTTGGTGGCCGCGATCGAAGCGAGGTCCATGAAGTACGTGTCGAGGACGTCGGACACGTCACGGGAGCCGAAGCCGGTGGACGCGCGCGCCTGTTGGAGCACCACGCGGGCCATGTCGACCACGGCCTGCCGGTACACCTCGTACCGCGCGTTGCCCTGGATCGCACCCAGCACATGGTCCGCCTGCTTCGCCTGCGAAGCATCCATGAACCGGCCGTCGAGACCCGGCACCGGCATCGGCATGTCGCGGAACATGTCGTCCTCGATATGCACGTCACGCCGGACGCTCGCCATCGGATGCACACCGAACTCGTGCGCCAGCATCCCCGCGACGAAGCCGATGCCGTACTTCTCGAAGTAGTACGCCGCGAGGCGGACCTCGTAGCCACCCTGGCCGTCCGGCCGCACGTCCGCGGGCGTCTCCGTCGTGCGGTGCTCCAGGATGATCCTGGCCTGCCCGTCGCCGAGGAACTCCGTGATGCTCGGATGGGACGAGAGCAGGTCCACGACCTGCGCCGCCTTCTCCACGAACTCCGGCCGCGCAGACGACAGGTTCGCGAAGTGGATACCACCCGACGACATCATCACCGCGGGCGCCGGCTTCAGCCAGCCGTCCAGCATGCCGGCGCCCGGCAGGCGCGGGAACTCGACGGCGTTGCCGGTGTGTTCGGCCCTCGCCAGCGCGACGATGTCGTGCGCGACCTGGTCGGTGGTGCGGTGGCCCCCGGTCCTGCCGAGGTCCGCGAGTTCCCCGTGCCAGGTGGCGACGTCGTCGGCCGAGACGCGCGGCGCGTCCGGCACGTCGGAGAGCAGGCTCCGCACGCGGAGGAACAGGGCCACGTCGGGCGGCAGTTCATGTTCCGTGCCGGCGAGGTGGCCGCCGTCGGTCGCGGGCCTGACGGCGGGGGGCGTCTGCTGGAGGCCGCCCGCGGTCGTGTCGTCCGCGGTCGTCGTGCGCGGCTCGTGCGCGGTCTCGGCCTGTTCGATCTGGCGGCGCATCTCGGCCTGCGCGAGGGCGTTCTCCGCGGCGCGCAGCCGCTGCTGGGCCTCGTGGGCGCGTCCCCGCAGCGCGTCGCCCGAGCCGCCGATGCCGCTCGCGTCGAGCCACTCGGCCTCGGCGAGATGGTGCTGGGCCTCGACCAGGTGGCGCAGGGCGTCGCCGTACGCCTCGTGCGGGACCTCCAGGTCGTCGTCCGACGCGTCCCGGGTGCGGGGCGGCTGCTGCTGCCCGTTCTCGTGGTCGGCGGTCGCGGGCTCCTTGCCCTTGCCGCCGCCTCCCGCGGTGCGGTCCGCGGTGTGGTCCTGGCCGGTGCGGTCCTGGTCTCCGGTGTGATCCTGGTCCGCGGTGTGGTCCTGGTCCTGGGTGGACTCGGAGGGGCGCTGCTGCTCGGGGGCTGTCTCCGTGGCCGGGTGCCCTGACTCCGTCCGCGGCGGCGCCGTTTCGGTGGCGGGGCGCTGCGGCGGGGGCAGCATCTCCTTGCTGACGCTTGCGCCGCCGATCAGGCCGGTGGCCACGCGCCCGGCGAGCAGCTTGTAGTCGGCCGCGACGTCGGGCTCGGTCTTCAGCGGCGGGAGGTGCGGCTGAAGGTCGCTCAGGCCGGGGTCGTCGTGCATGAACTGCCGGTAGGCGTTGTAGACGTCCGCGATGTCCTGGCGCACCTGCGTGCTGCCGCTGCGGCCCGGCACGCCGAGGAGCCGGTTGTCGTTCGTCGCCGCGATCGAGGCGAGGTCCATGAAGTACGAGTCGAGGACGTCCGTGACGTCGCGGTACGTGGGACCTGCGGACGCGCGCGCCTGCTGGAGCACGACACGCGCCATGTCGACCACGGCCTGCCGGTACACGTCGTACCGCGCGTTGCCCCTGATCGCGCCCAGCACATGGTCCGACTGCCGCGCCTGCGACGCGTCCATCGTCCGGTGCGGCGGCAGGCCGGGCACCGGCATCGGCATGTCGTACAGCGTGGCGTCCTCGGCGTGCACCCTGGGCAGAACGCTCGCCATAGGGTGCACACCGAACTCGTGCGCCAGCATGCCCGCGACGAAGCCGATGCTGTACTTCTCGAAGTAGTAGGCCGCCAACCGGACTTCGTAGCCGCCCCGGCCGTCGGGCCGCACGTCCGCGGGCGTCTCCGTCGTGCGGTGCTCCAGGATGATCCTGGCCTGGGCGCCGTCGAGGAACTCCGTGATGCCAGGGTGGGACGAGAGCAGGTCCACGACCTGCGCCGCCTTCTCCACGAACTCCGGCCGCGCAGACGACAGGTTCGCGAAGTGGATGCCGCCCGAGGAGACCATCACGGCAGGCGCGGGCTTCAGCCAGTCGCCGAGCAGCCCGGCGCCCCGCAGCCTCGGCGGCTCCTGGCCCTGCGCGAGCGCCGCCACGTCCTGCGCGATCTGCCGGGTGGTGCGCTGGACGGTCAGCCCGCGGTCCACCAGCTCCTGATGGTGCTCCGCGACCTCCTCCGCGGAGATCTGCGGCCTGCCCTCCGTGTCGCCGAGCACACTGCGCACCTCGTGCAACAGCGCGACGTCCGGCGGCAGTTCGTGCCCCTCCTGCCGCGTGGCCCCCGGCCTGTGCTGCTGCCCCACCGACTCGGTGGAGCCGTGGCGCACGTCGGGGTCGGGACGCGGGCCGACGTCCTCCTGGGCCTGGCGGCGCAGCTCGGCGCGCGCCAGGGCCTCCTCGGCCGCCCGCAGCCGCTCCTGTGCGGCGTGGGCCTGGCCGTGCACGTCGGACGAGGTGCCGATGCCGCGTGCGTCGAGCTCCTCCGCCCGGTCCAGATCGGCCTGGGCGTCGGCGACGCGGCGCAGCGCGTCGCCGTACGCCTCGTGCGGGACCTCCTCCTCGGTGCCGTCGCGGTCCTGGGGAGGCGCCGTGCGCTGCTGCGTGAGGTTCTGGCCGCCCTGCCCGGTGCGCTCGGGCTGCTTGCCGCCCGTCCTGTCGCCCGGCGCGTGCTCCTGGCCTGATGCGGTGTCCGGGTGGGCGGTGGCCGGCTCCGGGTGGGCGGACTCCGTGGCCGGGTGGTCGGCGGTGACCGGGCGCTGCGGCGGAGGCAGCATCTCCTTGCTGACGCTGGCGCCGCTGAGCAGCTTGGCCGTCGCCACCTGCTTCAGCAGCGTCCGGTAGTCGGCCGCCACGTCGCCCTCGGTCTTCGGCGGCGGCATGTGCGGATGCAGGTCGCTCAGCGCGGGGTCGTCGTGCATCAACTGCCGGTAGGCGTTGTAGACCGTCGCGATGTCCTGACGCACCTGCGTGCTGCCGCCGCGCCCCGGGACGCCGAGGAGCCGGTTGTCGTTGGTCGCCCCGATGGACGCCAGGTCCATGAAGTACGAGTCGAGGACGTCGGACACGTCGCGGTGCGTGATGCCGCCGACCAAGGCGTGCGCCTGCTGGAGCACCACGCGGGCCATGTCGACCACGGCCTGCCGGTACACCTCGTACCGCGCGTTGCCCTGGATCGCACCCAGCACATGGTCCGCCTGCTTCGCCTGCGAAGCATCCATGAACCGGCCGTCGAGACCCGGCACCGGCATCGGCATGTCGCGGAACATGTCGTCCTCGATATGCACGTCACGCCGGACGCTCGCCATCGGATGCACACCGAACTCGTGCGCCAGCATCCCCGCGACGAAGCCGATGCTGTAGTTCTCGAAGTAGTAGGCGGCCAGCTGGACTTCGTACCCGCCCCGGCCGTCGGGCCGTACCTCGGCCGGCGTGTCGAGGGCCCGGTTCTCCAGGATGATCCTGGCCTGCCCGTCGCCGAGGAACTCCGTGATGCCCGGGTGGGACGAGAGCAGGTCCACGACCTGCGCCGCCTTCTCCACGAACTCGGGCCGCTCGGAGGACAGGTTCGCGAAGTGGATGCCGCCCGACGACATCATCACCGCGGGCGCGGAGGTGAACCATCCGCCGCCGCGCAGGCGGGGCGGCTCGTGGCCGAGCGCGAGCGCCGCCACGTCCTGCGCGATCTGCCGGGTGGTGCGCTGGACGGTCAGCCCGCGGTCCGCCAGCTGCTGGTGCCAGCCCGCGACCTCTTCCGGCGTGACCTGCGGCCGGTCGGGTACGTCGGCGAGCGCGCTGCGCACCTCGTGCAGCAGGTGCACTTCCGGGGGGAGTTCGTGCACGGCCCCGGTGCTCTCCGGGAAGCTGTGCCCGGCCGTCTCGATCCGGTGGAGCGTGTCGAGGAGGGACTGGACGGCGTCGGGGCGGCCGTGTTCTCCGGGCGGGTAGGCCGCCGACAGGTCGCGGTGGGCCTGCGCGGCGACTCCGGTGTAGTGGTCGAGCTTGTCCGGGAGGGCTGTGCTGTCGCCCACCTTGAAGGTGTAGTCGTTGAGCGCTTCGTCGCGCTGCGTGCGCAACTGGCCCAGCACGGTACGGCCGTTGATGCCGGGGCCCGCGTCCCTGAACGTGTCCCCGTCGAGCTTGAGCTGCTCGAAGCCCGACCTGATCGTCGTCCGCACGTCCATGAGGATGCGCCGGTTGACGGAGGTGTCCACGTCGTCGGCGCGCCGCTCGCCGCGCAGCGTCGGGTCGTCCGTGCTGAGGGTGTACTCGACGGGCGACTCGGGCGCCCCCTCGGCGATGCGGTCGTCGAAGTTCTCGTAGATCGTCTCCGCGATACGCGCCTGGCTGGCCCACGGAGCGACGTACTCCTCCACGAACTGGTCGAGCGCGCGCTCCCGTTCGTCGGGGCCCTTGGTGTCGAGCGGCCCCAGCTGGTCCGGCGCATGGTCGCGGTAGAACTGCTCGACGGCGTCCGGGCTCGGCAGCGTGTCCCCGGGGGAGAGCAGGTCCTCGTTCTGGTAGTGGGCGGCGACCACGATACGGAGCTTCTGGGTCGTCTCGTGGTACTGCTTCTGGTTGAGGAACTCCTTGTCCTGGGTGAAGACGGGGAAGTCCTTCAGCCTGAGCGGCGGTACGCCCACCTTGCCGCGCAACTCGTCGAGGGGGCGCACGTCGCCCCAGGTCTCGCGCCCCGACGACACGTCGTCCGTGTACGTGCGCAGGGAGTTCGGCAGGGCGGAGGAGCGCAGCTGCTCCAGGGACTCCGGCTTGATGATGCCGAACTGGTTGGACGCGAAGTGCTTGTCGACGTTGAGGTCGAGCGGGTGCCCGCCCGAGCCGTGCTCGGTCACCGCGTCGCGCGAGATGTCGTTGGCGACCTTCAGCGGCACGAGGAACGAGCGGATCATCGGGTTGGGCGCCTTGTCGCCCGCGTACTTCTCCACCCACTTGATCTGGCGCAGCGGCTGGCCGATGCTGACCCACAGGGCGCGGTCCCCGCGCCCCGGCTCGCCGGTGTGGATCTGGACGGCCCCGCCCTCGTCCTGCCCGACGTCCTTGAAGGACGGGACAGGGCTGTGCGTCTGGTCGCCGTACACCGCCATGTAGATCGGCACGTACGGCTCGTGCTCGATGGTGACCACCGCGGGGATGTCGCGGTTGATGAACCCCTGCCCCGGTCCGTCGGCGACCCGGCTCGCGCCCAGGTAGGTGGCACCGGGGATGTTGAGGGCAGGCCGGTTCGGGTCGAGCTTGTTGAGCGCCTTCAGCGTGGCGTTGACGGTGCCGTCGGAGAGGTAGTCGGGCAGTGTGTCGATCCGTCGGCGGGCCTCGCCGAGCGCCGCCGCGTGGTCGGCGGGGTCGACGCTGTCGAGGAGCCGCGTGATGACGCCGCGCGCCGCCGCCTCGGTCTCCTTCGGGTCGCCCCAGTTGTGCTGGTCGAGCGTCCTGGCCAGGTCCTTGTCGAAGTCGACGAGCTGCTGCTCGATGTGCGGCTGCGCCTCGTCCGTGTCGATGTGGAGGGGCACTGCCTCCGCCGACTCCGACGAACTCTCCGAGTGGTGGGTGGTGTTGTCCTCGCCTGGGTGTTCCGACCCGGTCTCGGCCGACGTCGAGTCGTGTCCCGAGACCGTCGATCCGCCGGCCTCGGAGTCGGTGTCGCTGTGCTCGGAGTCGGTGTCGCTGTGCTCCGACTCCGAGTCGGTGTGCTCCGAGTCGGTGTCCTCGTGGACGGACTCCTCCGCGTCGCTGTGCTCCGACTGCTCGGAGTCCGTCTCCTCCTGGTGCGCGGGGGGCTGGTGCTCCTGCTGCCCGCGGCCGCCCGTGCTGTCGGCGACGGCGTCGTACGTCGCGTCGTCGTCGGTGTCGGGACGGGTGCCGGTGACCTCGTGGTCGTCCGTGCCCGGACGGGCCTGGGTGACCTCGTGGTCGTCCGTCGCCGGAGGCGTCTGCGTCGCCTCGTGGTCGTCCGCCGTATGCGGCGGCCGGGTGGTGGGCTCATGGTCCCGGGTGGCCGGGGCGTCCTCGGTGGGCTGGTGGTTCTCGTGGTCCTGGGGGCCGGCGGTGAGGGCGTCGTCGTCGGCGTGCGACTGGATGGCGGCGCGCAGGTCGTCCAGGTCCCGGATGTCGGGGACGCGGTGGAGTCCGAAGTCGTCGTCCGGGGTGGTCCTCGTGTCGGTGTTTTCAGCGTTCTCGGTGTTCTCGTCAGAGTGCTCGCGCTGGGCCTGGAGCGTCTCGGATCCTGGCGTCTCGGTGTGCGGGGCCGGGCGCTGCGCGGGCGGGCGCGCGTCGCCGTCCTGGCGGGTGCCGTCGCCGCGGGACGGGTCCGGGCGCCTCGTGGTCTCCGTACCGCCGGAGTGGGGCTCGCCGCCGGTGCGGACCTCGCCGCCGGTGCGGACCTCGTCGCCGGTGTGCGGGGAGCCGCCGTGCTCGGTGGCGGGGTCCGCGAGGCGGTCGACGGACGGCAGGTCGTGCGGGACGGACGGCAGATCGTGGGGCACGGAAGGGAACGCGGGCTCGTCCGGCGGCCCTGTGGGGGCGTCGTCGTGGTCCGAGGGGCCGCCGCGCGGTACGGACGGCAGGTCGAGGCTGTCGTCGGGGAGGTTGAGGGAGTTGAGGAGGTCTTCGAGCTCCTCGGGCGTGCGGGAGCCGCCGCCCTCGCCGGGCTCGGAGCCGTCGTCGTCGCGGCCGCCCGACTGGGCGTCGAGGCCCTTCGAGACGATGCGGTCGAGCCTGCCGTCGCCCTCGGGGCGCTCCACGCCCTGGTGCAGCTCCTCGTCGAGCGCCCTGGTCCGCTCGTCGTAGGTGAGGGTGTCGTCCAGCCTGCGCTGGACCTCCTCGATGCGCTCCCCGGTGCGTGCCGCGTCGTCGAACCGGTCGGTGAGGAACTGCTCGCTGTGCTGGTCGCGCAGCGAGTCGAGCTCCTGCCGCAGCCGCTCGACCTGTTCGAGGCGGTCGGCCTCCTGCTGCGCCCGGTGCTCATCGAGCTGCTGGAGTGCCCGGTCGGCCTGCTCCTGCGTCTCCGCGTCCCTGGCCTGCTGCCGCAGCTCCGCCGTCCTGGCGTCGTCGCCCTCGTGCAGGGCTTCGAGGCGCCTGTTGAGCTCCTCCTCGGTGATGTCCTCGGGGCGCGGCCCGCTGCCGTCCTCGTCGCGTGACGGCTCGAACTCCTTGAGCCGGTCGAGGCGTTCCTGGAGCTCCTGCTCCGCACGGTGCTCCTGGAGCTCCTCAAGGGCGCGCTGCGACTCCTCCTCGGTGTGCGCCTGCGCCAGGCGCTCCTGGAGTTCGCGCGTGCGGTCGTCCTGGCTCTCGCGCAGCCGGTCGAGGCGCGCCTGGAGGTCCTCCTCCGAGCCCGGCGGGTGGCCCGTGCCGTTGTCCTCGGGTGTTTCCTCGGAGTTGAGCCGGTTGATCCTGTCCTGCAACTCCTGCAGTTCGCGGTGCTCGTCGAGCTGCTGGAGCGCGCGCTCCGCCTCCTCCCGCGAGGAGGCGTTCGCCAGCCGCTGGCGCAGCGCGGCTTCCTCGGTGTCGGCGTTCTCGTCGGCGCGCAGCCGGTCGAGCCGGTCGCGCAGGGCGGCCGTCTTCAGCAGGTCGCGCAGCTCGTCGTGGAGGCGCTGCGCGTCGCGTCCGCTCGCGCCCGCGAGTTCCTGGCGCACCCGCTCCAGGTCGGAGTCGAACGGCCTGGCGGCGTCCCTGCCCGTCAGGACCTCTGCGGGGACGTGCTGCTCGACGTAGTTGGTGTACTCGCGCAGCGTGCTGTCCATCAGGTCCGGGTCGGCGCTGCGGCGCGCGTTGTCGACGGCGTCGACCTTCGCCTGCCACTCGTCGCGGTTCGCGCCCAGGTCGCCCAGGCGGTCGAAGCCGCCCGCGACATGGTCGTTAAACGCGTCGAGCCGCTGGTTGAGGGAGCGTACGTCGATCATCTCGCGGAACTCGGCCAGCTTGCGGGTGGCCTCGCTCCAGTCGTTGTTCCGCGCGGCGTCCTTGATGGAGTCCGTGTACATCCGGCGCGCGGTGCCGGACATGCCGGCGTCCTTGGCGACCTGGTCGAGGGCGTCGGCGCGCCGGTCCACCTGGGCGCGCGGCGACACCGGGGCCGCGGTCGGTGCCTCGGGCGCGTCGCGCAGGGGGCCGAGTTCGCTGCCGGGGTCGTGGGTCGGCACGTCGAGGTCGCCGAGCGCCGCGAACGGGTCGGGGTGCCCGTCCTCGGACGCGGGGTGCGTCTCGTCGGACGCGGGCGGCGTCTCGTCAAAGGAGTCGCGCCCCCCGGGGCCCGAGGTGTCGGCGACGGCGTCGCTCGTCGTGTCCGTGTCGGTGTGCGGCCCCGAGGCCGCCGGGTGGTCGGTCGCCGACTCGGTGACGGGCCGGGCCTGCTGGACGGTGTCGTCGTTGCCGCGCGAGCCGCCGGTGCCGGTGGTGTCCGGCGTCTCGGTCTCGGTCCTCGGGCCGGTGTTCCCCGGGGCGTGCTCCGTGCTGGTGGTCGTCACCGGGCGCGGCCCGTCCTGGCCGGTGCCCGAGGGCCGCGGGGACGCGGTGGTCTCGCCCGTGCCGGCGGGCGGGCGCGCGCCCTGCGTGGCGGGCGGCTGGTGGGTGCCCTGGGCGCCGCTGCCGGTGCCCGTGGTGGATCCTGGCCTTGCCTGCGTCTGGGGCGGCACCTGCCCGCCGGACGTCTGGTCGACGGGGCCGGTCTGCGTGGTCTCAGGCCCGGTGGTGTGTTCGTCGCCGCTGTGTGGGCCGTCGCCCGTGGTGGGTTCGTGGAGGCCGGAAGCGCCGGGCTCCGTCTGCGGCACGTTCGGCAGGTTCAGTTCGTCGGCGCCGCCGCGCGAGCCGGTGACCGGGGGCGGCTCCTGCGCCGTCGTCTCCGTGTCGTGTGTGCCGCCGCCGGTGAACTCGCCCGTGCCTGCGGCCGGTTCGTGCACCACGGGGCCGCCGGGCTCCGTGTGGGGCACGCTCGGCAGGTCGAGGTGGTCGCCGCCGGTCCCGCTCGTGGCGGGCTCGTGCGGTACGGCGGGCTCGTGCGGTACGGGGGCGCTGTCGGCGGGGGCCGTGTGGGGCGCCTCGGGCGGCGGTGCCGACTGGTGGGTTTCGGTGTTCCCGCCGCCGAGCGTCTCGTGCGGAGGCGGGGTCGCCCGGGTCGTGGTGGTGTCGGGGACGTCCGGGCGCTGCGTGGCCTGCGTGCCGTTCGAGGCCGGCGCCTGCTGCGTGTCCTGGGTGCTCTCGGCGGGCCTGGTGGTCTCCGTGTGCGTGGGGCCGGGGGTCTGGGTGGCGGTCGTCCCGGTGTTGTGCGTGTCCTGGGTGTTCCCCGTGTCCTGGGTGTTCTGGGTGTTCCCGGTGTCCTGCGTCGCGGGGTCGTGCGGGGTCGCGGTGTCCGTGGTCGCGGGCGCCTGGTGCACCGGCGCGGAGTCCGCGGGGCCGGAGGTCGTGGGGGGCGCCTGGTGCGTCTCCTCGGGTCCTGGCGCGCTGGTGACCGGGCGTGTGTCGGCGGGCCCCGACGCGCCCGTGACCTGGCGGGTGTCGGTCGGGCCCGACGTGCTGGTCACCGGGCGGGTGTCGGTGGGGCCCGACGTGGTGGTCACGGGACGCGGGGCCGCGGATGTCGCGGGAGGCTCGGAGGTGGTGGGGCCGCGGCCTGTCGTGCCGCCGGTCGGGGTCGACGTCGTGGTCGTGCTGGGCGTCTGGGCCCGCGCGCCGCCCGTACCCGTGGCACCCGTGCCCGTACCCGTACCCGTGGTGCCCATGCCGGTGGTGCCGGTCCCGGTGCCCGTGAACGCCTCGGTGTTGCTGTGGTCGCCGTTGGTCAGGACGGTGTCGAAGCCGGTCAGGCCCTGCGCGGGGGGCTGCACGCCCCCCGTCTCGGTGTGCGGGGCACCGGTGCCGGTCGTCGTGGACGTGGTGGTGTGCGGGGGCGGTGCCGACGTGGTCGAGCCCGTCGTCGACGACGTCGTGGCGGGGCCCTCGGACTCCGCCGGGGTGTGCGTCGGCGCGCTGCTGTGGAACGTCACCTCGTCCGGCCCCGACGTCACCGTCTCCGGGCGGCCGCCGTGCCCGCCCGTACCGCCGGTGTGGGCGCCGTCGCCGAAGTCGTCGCCGTCGCTGCTCTCGGTGTGGATGCTGGACCGGTCGATCGGGGTCGGTACGTCCCCGAGGCCGCTGACCGGGGGGAGGTCGGGCGGCTTGGGCAGGTCGAAGTTGATGTCGGTCGGGGTGTGCACGTTGACGGGGTCGACCTTGGTGTCGTCACCGCCGCCGAACCTGCGGCGCCCGCCCCCGCCGAGCGCGCCGATCGCGCCGGAGGTCAGGGCGCCTGCGACGCCCTCCTCGCTGGTGCCGAAGATCCCGTTCATGGCTTCGGTGGTGGTGATGCCGGTGAGGCCGCCGAGCGCCAGCTTGCCGATGAGACCGGCCTCGAACTTCGGCACGAAGGCCGCGGCGCCGCCGAAGATGCCACCGCCGATCGCGCCCGCGATCGCGCCGGACTCCAGGGCCTGGAGCGTGTTCTGCGTGCTCCACTTCGTACGGTCGCCCTTGAGCATCTGGATGCCCTGGATGACCGCGTCCATCCCGAGCATCATGCCGACGCCCGTGGCGATGGATATCAGCAGGCGGCGCAGGATCATCTGCACCGCGACCCGCGCCGCCGTGATCATCACGGGGATGGCCTCGGGCGCGAAGAACGCCCACTGGGCGATCTCGGCCGCGAGCCAGATCAGCTGGGCCAGGATCATGTACTTCGAGTACTCGACCTGAACCCCGGTGTTCCTGCCCAGATCACCCAACTGCTTGGCGGAAGTCGCCATTTGGGGCAGATTGCCCTGAAGCTGCTGGATGAAGTCCTTGAACTCGTCCGCGACCTGCCCACCGACGTTGTTGAGCACGCCGGCGGCCGCGGGGCTGAGCTCGCCCACGATGTTGGACAGCTGCTCGGCGGCCTCGTCCCACGCACGGCCGAGTTCGAGCAGTTTGTCCTCGTCGCCCTTGGGCCATGCCTGGCCGACGGCGAGATAGGCGACCCAGCTGAGTTCTGGGGGCAGGTTGACGCTCATGCCTGATCGGGCTCGTCCACGCGTTCGGTCGTCCTGAACGCGGGGATCCGCGGCTCAAGCATGGTCTCGGGCTCCAGGGGTTCAAGTCGGTGCGCGGGCACTTCGGGCGTGCCCTCAGCACTGAAATGTACGGGGGTCTGGTGCGCGGGCGTCACCGGGGTCGCCGGTACCTCCTGCGTACGCTCGACGCCGAAGTGCCGCGGCGTCTCCTGCCCGGGCGTCACCGGGGTCGCCGGTACCTCCGCATCGCGCCGCTCCACCAGGTGCTGGGGCTGGAGGGGCTCGACCGGGGTCTGCGGCGTCATCCGCTCGCCCTCAAGCGGCTGCAGGGGCGCCTCGGGCCGTGTGGAGCGCACGAACTCGCTGGGGGCCTCGGCGCGTTCCCACCGCTGCTCCGGCTGCAACGGCTCGGTGGGCGTGCCCACTTCGCGCTGCTGCGCATGCAGCATGTGCGTCGGCTGCAACGGCTCCGTCGGAGCGTCCACTTCGCGCCGCTGCGCACGCAGCATGTGCTGGGGCTGCAACGGCTCCGTCGGGGCGTCGGCCTCGCGCCGCCGCGCACGCAGCATGTGCGTGGGCTGCAACGGCTCAGTGGGCGTGCCCACTTCACGCCGCTGTGCACGCAGCATGTGCGTCGGCTGGAGCGGCTCGCCCGTCGTCTCGACCGGCTTGCGCGCCTCGGTCTCCGGGAGCAGCGGGTCCATCCTGCGCGCCCGCATCTGCGGTTCGAGCTCGCCCGTCCTGCGGGCCTCCGTCTCCGGCTGGAGGGCGGAACGGCGCACGCGCATGGCGGGCTTCTCGGTCTCCGTGGCCCGCATGAGCTGCTGCGGCTGGAGCGAGCTGTCGCCGCCCGAGCCGTCACCTGTACCGCTGCCCGTGATGTCCACGTCCGGGTCGGCGACCTTCAGCTTCTGGAGCGCGAGCATGTTCTCCTGCTCCAGCCGGTCGTACTGCTTGGCCATCGTGTAGATGCCCTCGACCGTGCTGTCGAGCACCTCGCCGCTGCTGGTGATCCCCTCGATCAGCTCCGACTTGGGCTTCGTGTACTGGCTGAGGAACTGCTCACCGCTCTTGTCGTTGCCCCAGCACTCGCCGAGGGACGCGAGCTTGCCCTGCAACTGCGTGCCGATGCTCCTGATCCTGTTCGCCAGGTTCTCCACATCGGGAATGACGTGGGACAGGCCCTCGGTGTCCACCGAGAACGAGTTGTTGTCACCCATCGAAGCCTCCTCGGCTCGTCCGTGTCACTCGTGCCGTGCGCGCCCAGTCGTTCACGAGCTCTCCGGGCCTCCCTTGTCGACGTACTCCTTCACGGAGTCCGGCATGGTCGGGTCCTCGGCGAGCAGCTGCGTCGGGTCGACCTCGCCCTTCAGCAGACCGCCCATGGTGACACCCGGCGGGAGCTGGTCCGACATCAGGTCCCCGACCTTCTCCATCGCGTCGGCCCTCGCCTGCGCGATGGTGGTCATCAGGACCTCGGCCAGCTCCTTCGGCGGCAGCCTGCGGTAGGCGGACGTCGGGAACTCGATCGCGGTGACCTCGCCCTGCGCGCCCACCGTCACCTTGACCGTCTGGCGGGGCGCGGTCGCGGTGCCGGTGGTCTCGTTGATGCGGCGGCGCGTCTCCACGGCCGCCTCGCGCTGGGCGCGGTACTGCGCGAGGAGGTCCTCGATCGGCTGGTCGTACGGCGAAGTCATCCGATCACCCCTGTGTCAGCGGGCGGTGCGCCCCATGTGTTCGTGTCCTGGACGAGCAGGTCAGCGATGCCGCGGCT
This sequence comes from Streptomyces sp. NPDC047002, assembly GCF_040704505.1. Taxonomy (NCBI): domain Bacteria; kingdom Bacillati; phylum Actinomycetota; class Actinomycetes; order Kitasatosporales; family Streptomycetaceae; genus Streptomyces; species Streptomyces sp. NPDC047002. Next base: position 75,524 of record NZ_JBEYWC010000006.1, on the reverse strand, counting down.
CTCCTCGTCCTCGTCGTTGTCGTTCCTGCTCTTGTTCTTTCCGGCCTTGCCGCTCTTGCCGGCCTTCCCCGCCTTCCCGTTCTTCGCGTCCTTGCCGGGAGCGGCCTCCGCCTCCGGCTCCTCGCTCTCGGCCGGTACGTCGGGCATGGCGGCGGAGGACCGGTAGACCTGCCGCGGGAGGGACGTGGAGGCCGAGCCGGTCGTGCCGGCCGCCCCCGAACGGCTGGGCTTCCAGGTCGCGAGCGCGGGTTCCTCGTCCACGACGCCCGCGGCCGCGGGCGGGGGCGGCGGGGTCTCGCCCCAGGTGCCCTCGTCTGCGGACGCGTAGCCGGGCGCCCGGGCGTCACGCTCGTCCCCGGCGCGGCCCGACCACAGTCCCGGCACGAAGGGGCCGCCTCCGGCGTCCCAGGCCGCGGTGTCCTCCTCCAGCACCTCGTCGCCCGAGGCGCGCAGGACCGCCACCCGGTCGTCGGGCCCGTCGCCGTACGGAGCCTCGGGGCCGTCAGGGCCGTCGAGTTCGGTGTCGAACTCGTCCTCGGGGCCGGGGCCGCCGCCCGCAGGCGGGTCGTCGTCCCCGCCGCCCTCGTCGGGGCGTCCCTCGGCCTTCTCGTCGCCTTCGGCCCCGCCGCGCTTCTCGTCCTTGTCCCGCTCGTCCTCGGTCTTGCGAGAGGTGCCGACCGGCACGCCGACGAGCACGATCCCGTCGGGGCGGTGCCTGTCGTGGTGCTCCCCTGCCCCGGCCGCGCCCTCGCGGCTGGCGCCCGCCGGGTCGCCCGCTGCGCGGTCCGACCCCTCGGCGTCCGCGCCGGAAGCGCCGGTCCCCCGGGCCCCCGCGCCGCTCTGGCCGCCGCTGCCCGAGCCGCTGCCGCCTGCGGTACGGCCCGCACCGGAACCGGCCCCGCCGGAACCGGCCGCGCCGGAGCCGGCGGCCGCGGAGGCCGCGGAGGCCGCCCCGAGGCCCGCACCCGCCGTCGCCGCCGCGGCGGTCGACGCGGCCGACGACTCCGCACCGGTGCCGCCGGTGCCGTCGTTACCGCCGGTCGCGTCGGGGCCGTCGGGGGCGCCCAGTTCGGACGTCCACTCCGCGTCGTCGTCGAACGAGCCCGTGGGGCCCTGCGGTTCCGTGGTGGCCTGCACGGTCCGGTCCTGTCCTGTCGCCACTGCGGGCGTGCCCTGCAAAACCGTGGCAGCGGGAGCCGCAGGAGCTGCGGGAGCTGCCGGGGCCGCAGGAGCGGTCGGCGCCGCAGGAGCCGCGGGCCCGCTCGCCGCCGCGGGAGCGCTCGACGCCGCCGGCTCCGAGGCCGCCGCGCCTGTCCCGGGTGCGGCGGACGTACGCGTCGCGTCCGTGCCCGTACCGGCCCCCGAAGCGGCCGCTGCCGCCCCGGCGACCGCCGCCACCGCGCCCGCGACGGCCGCAGCGCCGGCGACCGCGGCCCCGGTGCTCACGCCGCCGGTGGTCGCCGTCAGGCCCTCGCCGCCCGCGGGCGCGCCGTCGGTGGCCGGTTCGCCGTCCGTGTCGTCGCCGGTCCACGCGTCGTCGCTCGGTTCGAGCAGCGCCGACGCGTCGGAGCGCTCACCCTGGTCGCCGCCGGCCGGCGCGCCGGCGCCGCTGCCGCCGTACGGGAGGTACGGGGCGCCCTCGCCCGCGGCGGCCGTCGCGGGCTCGCCGTCGCTCGTCGCGAACGCGGTCCGCACGCCGGGCGCCGCGCCGGTGTCGGAGCCGACCTCGACGTCGCCGTCCGCATCGCCGGTCCACGGCTCCGCGCTCGGGTCGAGCAGCGCGGACGCGTCGGACGGCTCGCCGCCCGTGCCCTGCTGCCCCGCGCCGCCGCCCATGCCGCCGCCCATGCCGGGCATGAACGGCATCCCGGCGCCCGGAGTCCCGGCCGCCGCCTCCTCGCCGTCGAGGCCCGGGAACGCGGCCGCGTTCTCGTCCGGCAGGTCGAGGCCCTCGCCGCCGGCGTCCGTACCGAGATCGGAACCGACCTCGCCATCCACCGCAGGATCACCCGTCCACGGCGCGACACTCGGATCCAACAGGCCCGAGGCGTCGGACGGTTCACCGCCCGCACCACCCTGCTGACCCGCACCGCCACCCATACCGCCACCCATGCCCGGCATGAACGGCATCCCACTGCCACCGGTACTGGTACCACCGGTGAACGGCATCGCCGCAAGCGACTCGTCGTTCGGCAGATGCAGACCCTCACCACCCGCGTCCGTACCGAGATCGGAACCGACCTCGCCATCCACCGCAGGATCACCCGTCCACGGCGCGACACTCGGATCCAACAGGCCCGAAGCATCGGACGGTTCACCGCCCGCACCACCCTGCTGACCCGCACCGCCACCCATACCGCCACCCATGCCCGGCATGAACGGCATCCCACTGCCACCCGTGCTGGTACCACCGGTGAACGGCATCGCCGCAAGCGACTCGTCGTTCGGCAGATGCAGACCCTCACCACCCGCGTCCGTACCGAGATCGGAACCGACCTCGCCATCCACCGCAGGATCACCCGTCCACGGCGCGACACTCGGATCCAACAGGCCCGAAGCATCGGACGGTTCGCCACCCGCACCCTGCTGACCCGCACCGCCACCCATACCGCCCATGGGCGAGAACGGCATCCCGCTGCCACCGGTGCTGGTGCCGCCGGTGAACGGGGAGGCCGCGAGGTTCTCGGAGGGGAAGCCCGACTGCAGGGCGTTGTTCTTGAGCCCCGCGGGGTTGGCGAGCGAGGACGGCAGGCCGGACTCGGTCGACTTGCTGCCGGGGAAGGCCGCGGGCTTGACCGAGCCGAGGCCGCTGCCAATGCCGTCGGTGTCCGGCATGCCGAGGCCCTTGCCGCCGGTACCCGTCGAGCCGGGGAACTCCTCCGCGGGCAGGTTGGACTTGAAGGCGTTCGGAGAACTCGTCGCCAGGCTCTTGAAGTTGGGCAAGTTGCCCGCGCCGTTCGTGCCCGTGCTCCCGCCGAAAGCGGTCGGGCTGAAGGGGATGCCGTCGCCCGCGCCGAGGCTGCTGTCCCCGCCGACGCCCGTCGAGTCGGGGAAGCCTGCCGGGCTGGAGTTGGGGTTGAGCAGGCTGTCGAGGGCGTTCGGGTCGAGGGTGTCGGAGTCGGGGCCGCCCAGGTCGCTGCCGTTCGGCATGGCGAGCGCGCTCTTGGTGTTGAAGGGCAGGCCGGAGCCGTCGGTGCCGAGGCCGCCGGTGAACGGCGACGGGTTGGCGCTCAGGGCGTTGAAGGCGTTGGGGTTGAGCCCGTCGGCGCCGGTCGGGTCGTAGCCGCTGCCCGTGGTGTCGGTCGCACCGGGGAACGGCATGCCGTTCAGGTCGGTCGGGGTGAGGTCGGCGGGGGTCGGCGCCTCGAACGACGCCGGCTGGTAGTCCGGGATGTCGATGTCAGGACCGCCCGTCGTGTCCGGGCCGCCGTCCGGATTCGGGTTTCCCACGGGCGAGTTGACGCCGGAAGGCGAGTGCACGGAGTCGATGGTGACCTGGTACTCGCTCGCGAGGCTCTTGAGCACCGCCCGCATGTCGTTGCCCATCATCTCGACGAGCTGCGGCTTCTTGCTGATCGGGATGAGGCCGTTGTCCATGGGCGTGACGCCCATCTGGATGGCCTGGTCCGCGTACCAGTGGTCGATGTCGTGGATCTTGTTGATCGCGTTGGTGAGGTTCACCGCGTTGTCGGCGAGCTGCTGCGGCACGGAGTGGCCGCCGCCCGAACCGCCACCCAGCACATCGGCGTTGGCCTGCACCTGCTTGGAGAAGGTCTCCATCATGTCGAGGAACGCGTCGGCCGCGTCCCCCTTCCACGGCCCGTCGTCGCCCGCGAGCGCCTTCGCCTGGTCGCTGAGCGCCTTCGCCACGCCGCTGAGCGTCATCTGCACCTGGTAGAACGCGTCCGCCGCGTCCTGGAGGGACTGCGGGTCGGAGACCGACTGCGCGTGCTCCTCGTTGGAGTCGCTCTCGGTACCGGCGGACATGCCGACGATGGCCGCCATGATCTGCTTCCAGTCCCAGTTGTCATAGTCCGAGACCGATCCGCCGCCTTGGCCGGGATCACCGAAGACGCCGTCGTCGCTGTCCTTGAACCCGCCGCCGTCGTAGTCAGTTCCCATCCCGCTCACACTCTCCTGTCGACACCCGCGCCGCACCGCGGCCCGCACCCGCACCCTGCGCCGCCGACCCCCCGCCCGGCCCCGCCCCGTACGGGAGAACCGGGGAGGGGAACGGGCGGGAGGCCGACGGGCCGGGGGACTTCAGACTCAGCCCCCGTTGCCGTCCGTAGGCGAAAGGCCGGGGGTGCTGACCGCCCCGGTCCCGCCGTTGTCCGACATCATGGTGTTGAAGTCGTCGGTGACCCCGTCCATGGCGTCGGTGAGGTCCTTCGACTTCATGCCGTTGGCGTCGTCCACCGTCTTGTACTTCGCCGCCAGCGTCTTCACGCCCTCCCGCAGGTCGGTGAGACCGTTGGTGAGGTCGTTGAGGACCTTGATGTACTGCGCCTTGAGGCCGTCGTCGCCGTTCGTCCCCGTGACCTTCGTCCGGATCTGGTTGGCGTGGTAGAAGGCACCCGAGGCGACCGTGACGGGCGTGAGCGCGTCACTCGCCTTCTGCACCGGCTTGAGCAGCAGGTCGATGTTGGACGCGAACACGTCCATGGACGGGGTGTCCACCGACGTGCCCTTGCCCCCGCCGCCCTTCTTGGGCACCGCCGGCGGGGTGAAGGGGTCCGGGTTGTTGTACGTCCCGTGCCCCGTGCCGAGGTCGGACGAGCCGTCCCACTCCTGCGCCTTGTGCTCGGGTGGCGTAGGAGTCGGCGGCAGCGTGCCGTCGAGCGTTCCGTAAGTCATGACTCAGCCCTTCGAAAAGCCGTGGGTCCGGCGGTCCGGGCCCGTCAGCCCTGCCAGAGGCTCACGCCGTTGCGCTCGCCCTGGCCGTACGCCTCGTTGATGGTGCCGAGCTGCTGGGTGGCCTGGGTCGCCATGGTCTGCATCTCCGCGGCGGCCGCGTCCCACTTCGCCTTGGCGTCGTAGTACGTGTCCCGGGCGTCGCTCTGCCACTGGGCCAGGTCGTTCTTCGACTGGTCGTCCAGCTGCTGGAGCGTCTGCGCGATGCGCTGCGTGATGCTCTGCATCTCGCCGACGATGAAGTCGACCTGCTCCATCTGGACGGTGTACGTGGTCATGCTGGTGGCTCCTGGTGAGGTCGTGTGTGGGTGGGCTGCTTGTTACATGAAGCCCGGCAGGCCGCCGAGGTTGCCGGAGGAGATCAGCTGCTGCACCTGCTGCGCCTTGTCCTCGGTGTCCGAGTGGACGTTCGCGTAGACGCCGGTGTTCTGCGACAGCGTCTCCAGCATGCGCTGGAGCTGCTGGTTCACCGTGCGGAAGTCCTCCAGCCACTTGCCCATGGCGCCGTGGAAGATGGTCGCGGCCTGACCGGTCCAGGCCGGGCCGAGGGCCTCGATCTGGCCCTCCATGTTGGAGTACGAGCTGGACGACTCGTCCACAGCGGTCTGGAAGGTGCCCTGGGCACGCTTCATGCCCTCAATGTCAACTGAGGTGTTGCTGTTGGTTGCCACCTTGATTCCTCTCTGGTGAGACGGTCGCCGGGCCCGCTGCGCGGACGCCGGTCTCCCGCCGGGTGTCGGGACCCCACGGGCCCTGCGGGTGCACGTCGTTCATCAGGTGTGCACCAGGGGTGGGGTGTCCTCCTGCCGGGGCGGCGCTTCCGCCGTCCCGGCAGTGGTCTGTGGGGGGACGCCGGAGACCGCGCCCTCGGGCGCGGTCTCCGGCGCTCCGGCCGCGGCCTGCGGCGCCTGCGCCTGCCGGGCCGCGTCCTGGCCCGCGGCGGGGCGGGCACCCCGGGCTGCGGCCGCCTGGCCCTGCGGCTGCGCCAGGGCGCGCTGAAGGTCCTCGGGGCCGACCGTGCGGGTGCGGGCCACCGCGGCGAGCCGGTCGGCGAGCCGGTGCGCCCCGTACGCGGCGCCGCCCGGCGTGCCCTGCGCGAAGCGCTCCGCCAGCGCCTGCCCGGTCTCGCCGGCGAGCCGGAAGCCGAGCGCGGCGAGCCGCCGCTCCGTCAGCCGCGCGAGTTCCTCGGGGGTGTACGGGTCGAGCGGCAGGTAGGTCGCGAACGCCTGCGCCAGGTCGATGCGCTCCCGCATCAGATCCATCAGGTGCGGGGGTCTGCCGAGCAGCACCACGGGGGTCTCCGGCACGGCGGCCATCACATGCGCCAACGCGTCGAGCACGGCGGCCTGTTCGGGCTCCGAGCGACGGTCGAACGCCGGGTCGATCTCGGGTACGAGCACCCCGCCTGCCGCCTCCTCGAAGGCCGCGGCGAACAGGAACCTCGGCTGCTCGGCCCACCGCACCGGCAGTGCGGCGAGCGGCAGGTGGTGCACGGCGCCCGTGGCGGCGAGGCCGAGTTCGGCGAGGCTGCGCGCGTACAGCCGGGCGAGGGTGCGCCGGCCGCTGCCGGGCGGCGCCTCCAGGACGACGTTGGCGAGTCCGGCGATCCGCTCCTTGCGCTGCGTGAGCCGTACGAGGGTGTCGAGGCGGGTGCGCAGCGCCTCGCGGGCCGCGTCCTGGCCGGTCATCTCGGTCAGCTTGCGGATGCCGGGGCTGTCGGCGCGGGCCCGCGGCGCGCGGCCCTTGCCCTTGCCGCCCGCCTCGCCGTCGGCGCCCTCGGGGCCGTCCTCGTACGCGTCGAGGTCGAAGCCGGTGTCCGCGGCGGTCAGCAGGCTCAGTTCCGCCCCGTCGCCCGGCGGGTTCATCGCGAGCCGCGACGCCTGGTTGCTGATCATCTGCTCGAACACCTGGCGGGCCACGCGGCCGTTGCCGAAGGTCGACGTCTTCGGGATCTCCACGAAGTACTGCGTGAGCGCTTCGAGTGCGTCCTCGGTCAGCTCGTAGTAGTGCTTGGCGCACAGGCCGCGCACGATGGTGACGAGCTCCTCCGGCGTGTAGTTGGGGAACTCGACGGTCCGCGCGAACCTCGACGCCATACCGGGGTTGGACGCGAGGAACTGGTCCATCTGCTCGGAGTAGCCGGCGACGATGACGACGACCTCGTCGCGGTGGTCCTCCATCATCTTCATCAGGGTCTCGACGGCCTCCTGGCCGAAGTCGGGCCCCGTGCCGCGCGACTGGTTGGTGAGGGTGTACGCCTCGTCGATGAACAGGACGCCGCCGAGCGCCTTGTTGAACACCTCGGTGGTCTTGATGGCCGTGCCGCCGATGATCTGCGCCACCAGGTCGGCGCGCGCCACCTCGACGATGTGGCCCTGGCTGAGGATGCCGAGCTCGGCGAGGACCGCGCCGTAGAGCCTGGCCACGGTCGTCTTGCCCGTTCCCGGCGGCCCCGCGAAGACGAGATGGCGGCTCATCGGCGGCATGGGCAGGCCCATCTCCATGCGCCGCTGCGTCATCTTGTTCAGGTTGATGAGGCCGGTGACTTCCTTCTTGACGCTCTCCAGGCCCACCAGCGCGTCGAGTTCGGCGAGCGGCCCGGTGCCGGTGTGGTGGGCGCCCGCGTAGCCGCCCTCCTGCCCCGCGCTCTCCTCGGCCGCGGCGGCGCGCTTGCCCGGCTTCTCGCCGCCCTCGCCGCCGGACGAGCCCGTTTCGAGCCGCTCCACGGTCACGTGCGGCCCGGCGGTGAGCTGGTGCACCGGGCGGCCGCCGTTGTCGCGCACCTCGCAGTCGCGGACGGCGACGGGCTCCTCGGTGTTGCAGCGGACGCCGTCGCCCGCGTTGTCGAAGACCGTGCAGTGGTCGAGCTCCGCGCGGGACGACGCCTGGATGTTCACGCCGTGGCCGCGCGCGCCGGTCACCCGGCAGCCCACCGCGGTCAGCGAGCCGCCGCCCACGATCCGCACACCGTCCGCGTCCGAGCCGGTGAACTCGCTCTCGCGGGCGGTCAGTTCGGCATCGGCGCCGATGAGGGCCCCGCACTCGGCGACGGTGCACGCCTCCAGCACCGCATGCGCGCCGCCCGCCAGTTCGACGCCGTGGCCGCCGCCCGTCGACCGCAGCTTGACCTGGGTCAGCGTGCCCTCGGACTTCTCGTCGAGCTGGACGGCGGCGCCGCCCGCCGCGATCTCGCCGGAGCGCACGGACAGCGTCGAGGCGCCGCCCGCGACCACGCCGGCACCGGAGCCGCCCGAGACCGTGAGGCCCTCCACACGGGCCGTGGCCGCGTCGGCGAGCCGCAGGGCGGCGCCGCTCGCGTCCCGTACGGCCAGCGCGGTGAACGTCGCCTCGCTGCGGGCCTCCACGACCACGCCCACCGGGGAGTCCGCGACGGTGCACTCCTCGATGCGCGGCCGGGAAGCGCCGGTCACCTGCACGCCGCTCGCCGAGGCGCCCTGGACCGTGCAGCCGCGCAGCAGCGGCGCGGCGCCGCCGCTGATGTGCACGCCCTGGCCGCCAGAGCCGGTGAAGGAGCACTGGGCGAGCACTGTCTCGCCGGTGCTCGTGAGGTACGCGTCGAGCGCGGCGCTTCCGCTCACCTCGACCTTGCGCAGCTCGGCCGTGGCCTGCTGCTCGACGGCGAGCGCGGGCTTGCCGCTGCCGTCGATGCGGGTGGCCTCGACGACCGCCGTGGCGCGGCCGTTGGCGCAGACGCCATTGCCGCGCGGCCGGTTCAGCACGCACTCGCGCACGGTGAGACGGCCCTGCTCGGCGACGACGACGGCCGACGAGCCGACGTCGGTGATCTCGGAGCCCTCCAGCACGTTGCCGCCGCCCGAGGTCACCACGACGCCCGCGCCCTGGGTGTTGGTGACCCGGCAGCCGCGCAGCGCGAGCACGCCGTCCTGCCAGGCGAGCACCGCGGCCCACGCCTCGCCCGACAGCGAGCAGCCGTCGAGCGCGGCCTGCCCGCGCCGCACGTCGAGCACGGGCGCCTCGCGGTCCGTGCCGGAGAGCACGAGACCGGACAGCTGCACCTCGGCGTCGACGACGACCGTGGTGCCCGAGGTCGCGCGGATCTCCACGCCGCTGCGGCCCCCGGCGACCAGGCTCACGGGCTTGGTGATGTGCAGGGCTTCCTCGTAGCGGCCGGGCGCGACCGTGATCAGCGCGCCGTCGGTGGCGTCGGCCAGCGCCTGCGCGATGGACCGGTGGGCACCGGGTCGGTCCGGGGAGACCAACAGGACTTGCCGGCTCACGGCTTCGCTCCCTCGTTGCGTACGGACGTCTCCTTGCGGCCGGAGACCAGGCCGGGCGGCCAGCCGCTGCCGGGCCCGCCGGTCTTGGGCTCGCCCGCCGCGTCCGCCTTCTTCTCCGAGGACGCGGCGGAACTCCCGCCGGAGCCATCGGACTTCTCGGTCTTCTCGACGATGCCCATGGCCTGTTCGAGGCCGGCGAGCGCTATGTCGTCGAGCGGGACGCGGGCCACGTCGACCCGGCCGTCCGAGTCGATCTCCGACGGCAGCAGCTCGCGCAGCAGCACCGTGGGCTTGCCGGCGTCGGGGTCCACCCCGCGCAGCACCTTGAAGCTGGTGCCCGGCACGAAGATGATCTGGTCGGGGCGTTCGGCGTCCACCAGGCTGGTGCGGCGGGCCGTCATCGACCAGATCAGGAAGTCGGTGTCGCCCTCCCCCGCGAGCGTCACGTTGGTGCGCGCCGCGCAGAAGCCCCACTCGGTGACGAGCCTGCCCTCGCGGAACCAGGCGCGCTCGGCGCCGCTCGCGCGGGTGCGCAGCAGCGCGGGCCCGCGGTAGGAGGGCAGCCTGCGCAGTCCTGAGGCCACGCAGCGGGCCAGCGGCACGTGCGGGCCGACCGTCGCCGACCGCACGGCCCGGTCGACCTGGGCGCTGTCGCCCGACAGGTACAGCTTGACGGCGACGAGGTCGGTGAGCGCCTCGGCCGCGTCGCTGCGGGAGGCGCCGCGCAGTCCTGGCGACTCCGACATGACGCGCGAGACCGAGCCCGCGACGGCGTTGTACTGCTCGCTGAACGTGCGCCGCACCCAGTCGCGCTCCTTGCCGACCTCGCGGTCGCCGGGCGACGCGCAGGCGGCCGCCTTGGGCACGGGCTGCACCCGCACGGCGGCGCGCTGCGGCGCCGGCGCGGCAGCGGGCGCCGCAGGGGCGCTCGGCGCGGCGGGCTGAGGGCTCACGGACGGAGGTACGGAACCGGGCCCTGCGCCGTTCACCACCGGCGCCGCGCCGTCCCCTGCGGGCGCCGCGGGCACCGGCGCGGGCGCCCCCGACTCCAGCCGGATCCGCGGCGCGGCAGGCACCTGCGGGGCCGCACCGCCGGGCGCCGCACCGCCGGGCGCAGGACCGCCTGGCACGGGTGCGTCCTGCGCCGCCGGCCCGGCCGCCCCCGGTCCTGACGGCGCGGGGCCGCTCGGCGCGGGCGCGTTCGGCGGCGCTGCGGGCGCCGGGCCGCTGCCCGTAAGCCCGTTGGGCGCGGGACTCACAGGCACGGGCGGTACGGGAGCGGACGGCGCGGAGCCGCCGGGCACGGGCGCGTTCGGCGTCAGCGCGTTCGGCGGCGCTGCGGGCGCCGGGCCGCTGCCCGTAAGCCCGTTGGGCACGGGGCTCACAGGCACGGGCGGTACGGGAGCGGACGGCGCGGAGCCGCCGGCCACGGGCGCGTTCGGCGTCAGCGCGTTCGGCGGCGCTGCGGGCGTCGGGCCGCTGCCCGTAAGCCCGTTGGGCGCGGGACTCACAGGCACGGGCGGTACGGGAGCGGACGGCGCGGGGCCGCCGGGCGCGGGCGCGTTCGGGGGCGCGGTCGGTGTCGGGCCGCCGCCCGTCGGGCCGTTGGGCGCAGGCGGTACGGGAGCGTCGGGCGCGGGGCCTGCGGGCGCGCTCGGTGCGGGGAGCGTGCGGGGGTCGGGCGCCGTGGGGGCCGGGGCGGCCGGGCCGCCCGACGACAGGGCGGACGGGCGCGGGGCCGCGGGAAGGGCGGCGGGAGAGCCGCCGCCGGGGGCGGCCGGGGCGGGTGCGGGGCCCGCGCCGGGGCCCACGGGGGCGGGCCAGGACGGTATCGGGCCGACGGGCTCGGCGCCGGGCGCGCCGTCCACCGGGGCGGGCCAGGACGGCACAGGGCCCGCGGGGTGTGCGGGGGCCGCGGGCGTGGCGGGAGCGGCGGCCGCGGTGCCCGCTGCCGACGCGGTCGCCGCGGGGGCCGCGGCCTCGGGCTCCGCGGGCGCGGCCGCCGGGCCCTCGGACGACAGGCCGCCGGCGACCGGGGCCCCGGCGGGGGCGGCACCGGACGCCGTGGACGCGGTCTCGGTCTCCGGGCGCGGCGGAGCCTCGGCCGCGGCCGGGCGCGCGCGGCCCTTGCGGGCGCGGGCGAGCCTGGCGCCCGCGAGCCGCGAGCCCATGTCGCCCTCGGCGCGCGCGGCTTCCGCGGCCTCGGGCTGGAGCGTCGCACCCGCGCGGCCCTCGCCGCGCCGGGCAGCGGCCGCGCCGGGCGCCTGGACGACCGGGGCCTGCTCGGTGGCGGCGGCGACGGACCAGACCTCGTCGTCCGCGTAGCCGAAGCCCTGCCACGGGTCGTCCGCCGGGGCCACCTTGAAGGTCACGCGGGTCGCCGGGTCGAGGCGCCACAGCATGTCCTCGGCGAGTTCCTTCATGCGCGCGGCGACGGCGGGCGTGCTGCGGTCGTAGAGGATCGCGAGACGGCCGGGGCCCGCGGGCACGCACCGCACCTCGTCGGCGTCCGCGGGCTCGTTGGGCGGCCGCATCCACAGGCCGCTCTGCACGACTTCGAGCACCGCGTCCGCCGCGTACTCGTACACGCCGGGGGTGATCTCGGGGATGCCGTCCATGGGGCGGCGCACCCCGAACAGCGCGGGCGGCGCAGGGCGGGCGGCGGGCGCGTGGCGCGGGAAGTACATCAACTCGCTGGCGAACGGCCGGGACTCGGCGCTGCCGTCCTTGTGCAGCGCGATCACCGCGGGCGCTTCGAGGCCCGTCCTCGTCTCCACGGGGATGCCCGCGTACACCACGACCTGCTGGCCGAGCCGGTCGGCGACCTCCTGGCCGTACGCGCGCCCCTCGGGCGTCGAGAGCGGCCCGTAGTGCACGAACCTGACGCGGGAGCGCACCGACGGCAGCACGGTCTCCCAGAACTTCGCGATGTCCTCAAGGGGCACGGCGGGCCCGCCGGGGGTGCCGAGGACGATCGTGAGGATGTCCGGGTGGCAGGGCAGGGACTCCATCAGCCACTTGCGGCCGCGCGCGGTGTGCCCGGGTCCTGGGCCGCGCACCCACACACCGCTCGGCAGCGGCTCGACCGTGCCGAGCGCGCTGGTCGCCCAGGGGCGGCTGAAGGTGGAGAACTCCCACGGCGGCTTGGGGAAGCGCTGCGAGTCACGCTGCGGGCCACGCCCCGGCCGGTAGGCGAGCCAGCCGGTGCCGCGGTCGCTGGGGATGAAGAGGCCGCCGTCGACGGTCGGCACGACCTCGCCGTCCGGGGTGACGACGGTGCGGTCGAGGCGGTCGGCGAGCCGCTGCCCCATGGCGCGGGACTCGCGGGCCGTGGTGGGCCTCGCGAAGACGATGCGCACGCTCCCCGTCCGGCCCGAGAGGGTTTTGGCGACGGACTCCCACTCGGTCTCCACCGTGCCGGGCGGCAGGTCGACGACGGCCAGCGTGTGCTGGGTGTCGGCGGCCAGCCCGGAGGCGAACGCGACCGCACGCGGGTCGGGTTCGCCCTTCGGGTGGAGCAGCAGTGCGTGCCCCGCGGTCCTCGTCTGGAGCGGACCGCCGAGCAGGCGTGGTGGCTTGAGCCCGATGTGCACGGCTATCCCCTCTGTACGGTGGCGATGGCGGCGTTCTTGCTCAGTTCCGGACCCCGCGGCAGCAGGGCCAGGACGTTCTCCGGCAAGGGAAGGCCGCTGCCTGAACCGTAACCGAGCGCGCCCAGCGCCTGGTCGTCGCCGACGGCGTACTCGGTGCCGTCCTCCGTGATGAGGAACTCGCGCGGGGTGACGCCCTCCTTGCCGACCTGCGCCTGGTCGAGCGCGAGCACGCCCGTGCCGGCCGGCACGAGGACGCTGCGCGAGCCGGTGGCCGCCGCGCCGCGCTCCAGCACGAGGCCGGTGCGCAGGGCAGGGCCCTTGGACTCCTGCCGTACGCACACCGCCGCGCCCTTGGTGTCGGCCGACGGCATGTCGAGCAGGTCGGGCAGGCGGTGCATCAGGTCCCGGTCCTTGGACACCTTCGCCACGGCGATGTCGGCGGCCGTCACGGCGCGCGGCTTCGCGGCGCCCGACGTGGCGGACATCAGCGCGGACTCGGTGGCGGTGACCGGGGCGATGCCGTCGTCGAGCATCACGTAGAAGTGGGCGTCGGTGCCCGTGCCCCCGGTGGTGAACAGGTCGCCGACCGCGGCGGCCCTGCCCGCGACCTGGCCCGCGGGCTGCCCGGCGCCGTCGATCTTCGCGGGGGCGAGTGCGGCGCCGTCGGGCACGGCGTCGAGCCAGTTGTCGGGCGCGGGCACCGGCTGCTCGTCGTCCATGCCGAGCGCGATGAGCACCGCCGTGTCGGTGACGCGGTACTTGGCGCCGTGCCACAGCACGTACCGGTGGTTGCCCGCGTCCGTCACCAGGACCTGGCGGTCGTCGGGGAGCGCGGCGGTGTGCCCGCCGGGCGAGAAGTCCACGACCTGGCCGCCGGGCAGTCCTGGGCGCAGGCAGCGGGTCCAGGGGCCGTTCAGGAGCGCGGCCGCGTCGGGGACCGCGTCGGGCGCGTCGGGGATCCCGGCGGCCGAGCCGACCCGCACCCCGGCGAGCGACTTCGCCGACACGGACTCCGGGGAGGCGGCGCCGCGGCCCGAGATCAGCAGCGCCGACGCGAAGTTGCGCAGGGGGTGCAGCACACCGTCGACGTACAGGAAGCGGTTGCCGTTCTCCTTCTCCACGACGACCGCGCCGTCCTGCTTCCACGAGGTCGTCGCGACGGGCGAGATCAGCCCGTAGACGCCGAAGCCGATGCAGAGCAGCACGACGACCGCGGCGCCGAAGAACGTGCCGACGGACGCGCGCCGCGTGGGGCTCTCGCCACCGCCCGGGTTGCCGCTCACGAGCGCGGTGGCGAGGCGCCCCATCGCGAACTGGTACGCCTGGACCTGGTCCTTGCGGGTCTGCACGGCGCGCTCCTCAGCTGGCCAGTTGGCGGAAGAAGGCGTACACGTGCAGCGCCTGGAGCAGCAGCGGCAGCAGCGCGACGGCGGTCAGGGTCTCGGCGATGTCGCCGAGGTGGCCCCACACCGGCAGCAGCCTGCCGGTGGGCAGCCGCCACGCGGCGACCAGCAGCAGGCCGGCCGCGGCGAGCAGGACGCCGAGGACGACGGCGTGCGCCGTGGTGCTGAGCGGGGCGAGCCGGGTCAGCGCGATGACCGCGAGGCCGAAGGCGCCGACGAGGGTCATCGGGATGCGCTGGAAGGCGCCGCCGAGGCTGCGGGCCCGCAGCAGCACCGCCGCGCTGAACACCAGCGGCAGCAGCCAGCCGATCCAGCCGCCCTCGCGCACGAGCGCGGCGAACGCGACCGAGTACACCAGCGCGGACGAGATGCTCAGCGTGTTGAGGTAGGAGCTGGCGATGTTGACCCGCCGGGTCACGCTCTCCTCGTCCTCCGGGTCAATGCCCTGCTGCAACTCCTCGGCCGTACGCGGGAGTTGCGGGACGCGCAGCCGGGCGGCGCGCAGGGTCAGGCGGGGCCCGAAGTGGCCGAGCACGAACATCGCGACGGCGACCACACCGGACGCCTGCACCGCGTCGATGCCGCCGATGCGCGCCACCGCGACGCCCACGGCGGCGGCGATCGCGCACACCAGGAACGTGCCGGTCAGGGTGAACGGCAGGACGCGCAGCGCCAGCAGGACGCCCGCGAGGACCGCGACCGCACCCGCGGCGACGAGCAGCCCGTGCGAGCCGAGCGCGAAGTCGCCGAGCGCCGCATGGCCGTGAGCGCCCGCCGGCAGGCCGCCCGCGGGGACGGCGGCCGCGTGGAACGGCGCGAAGCCGGCGAGCGCGGCGAACACCAGGCCGCCGAGGCCCGCGGCCCCGACCGTGGCCCGGTCGGCGCCCGCCCGCGCGATGATCGCGCAGACCGCGGCGAGCACCGCGGCCGTCAGCCCGCAGGCCGCGGTGGCGAGGACGCCGGGCCCTGCCCTGAGGGCGGTCACCCCGAGCGCGGCGAGGACGAGCCCGCCGACCGCGAGGGCGAGCCCCCTGGTCAGCTCGGGCCGCCACAGGTCGGGCCGGTCGGCGACGGCGTGCGCGACGCCGTCGGAGATGTCGTCGAAGTACAGGCCAGGCAGCGGCTCGTCGGCGGGCCGCAGGTACAGCACGTCGCCGTGGCGCAGCGCCAGGCTCTCCGGGCTGCCGTCCAGGTCGAGGGGCTCCTCGCCGAGGCGCTGCACCACCCAGGGCGCGTTGGTGCGCTCCTGCGCGGTGCCGACGTGCCGCAGCAGCGTCGGCAGCAGCGCGGAGAGCGGTGTGGCAACCGGCAGCGCCAGGTCGGCGCGGCCGGTGGGGCCTTCTACGGTGATCCGGCAGACGTCGCTCGTGGACACGGACACCGCGGGGGGCGAGGTCGTCATGACGCTCCCGGTGGGCACGGAGGGGGACAGAGGCAGGGGCGGGGGCGGCGCGGGGTGCCCGCGCGCGGGGCGTCGGTCATGACGGCGGTTCCACCAGACCGGTCTGGACGAGCCGCACACCGCGCCGGGTGACCAGCTGCGCGCGGCCCACCGGCAGGGTGCGGGGCTTGGCCTCGCCGAGGAACTTGCCCTCCTCCTTGGGGTAGGAGAACAGCAGCGCCGGGTTCCCGAGCTCCCACAACCGCCGCATCATCGGGTCCATCATCGCCCGCATGGCGCCCGAGGTGCTGCGGGCGACGATCACGTGCAGGCCGATGTGGGTGCCCTGGGCGAGCAGCTGGGTGAGCGGGGCGACCGGCGACGCCATGCCGGGGGCGCCGGTGACGAGGTCGTAGTCGTCGATGATGACGAACAGCTTGGGCCCGCTCCACCAGTCGCGCTGCGCCAGCTGCTCGGGCGTGACGTCGGGCCCGGGGACCCGCTTGCCGACGGAGATGGCCGCGTTGTTGGAGAGCTGGGTGAGGGCCTCGGCGTCGACGACGTACCCGACGCGGTACTCCTCGGGCACGGACTTCAGCAGGCCGCGCCCCGGGTCGGCCACCATGATGCGGGCCTCGTCCGGGGTGTAGCGGGCGGTGATGCCGTTGATGACCAGGCGCAGCGCGTTGGTCTTCCCGGTCTCGCCGTCGCCGAGCACCATGAGGTGCGGGGTGGCATTGAAGTCGTGCCAGTACGGCGCGAGCCGCTGCTCGTCGAGGCCGATGCAGACCCGCAGGTCCTCGGTGCCCTCGGCGGCCGGCAGCTGGCCGACGGGCAGTTCGGTGGGCAGCAGCCGCACGCCGGGCGCGGAGCGGCCCGTCCAGAAGGTGTCGATCTCCACGACGGCCGACTTGGTGGCCACCGTGAGGTCGGCGGTCTCCGACGAGCCGTCGAGACGCGGGATCGCGGCGAGGAAGTGGTGCCCTGCCGAGGTCAGGCCGCGGCCCGGCTGGTGCGGCACGCCGGCCTGCGCCTTGGAGCCGACCTCGGACTCCATGGCGTCGCCGAGGCGGAGTTCGAACTTGGTGCCGAGCATGTCCCGCAGCCGGGAGCGGATCTCCGACCAGCGGACCGCGGAGGCGACCACGTGCACGCCGAACGACAGGCCGCGCGCGGCGAGTTCGTTGACGCGCGGCTCCAGGTCCTCGAAGTCCTGGCGCAGGGTGCCCCAGCCGTCGACGACGAGGAACACGTCGCCGTACGGGTCGTCGATGTCGCCGCTCGCGCGCAGCGCACGGTAGGCGGCCATGGATTCGAGGCCGCGCGAGGTGAACAGCTGCTCGCGGCGCTCCAGGAGCTGCGTCAGCTCGGCCACGGTGCGCAGCACCCGGTCGCGCTCCAGGCGGGTCGCGACGGAGCCGACGTGCGGGAGGCCTGCCGTGGAGACGAGGCCGCCGCCGCCGAAGTCGAGGCAGTAGAACTGCACCTCGTCGGGGGTGTGGGTGAGCGCGAGGGAGAGCATCAGCGAGCGCAGCATGGTGGACTTGCCGGTCTGCGGCGCGCCCACGAGGCCGACGTGGCCGTCGGCGCCCGACAGGTCGGCCACCAGCAGTTCGCGCAGCTGCTCGAAGGGCCGGTCGACCATGCCGAGCGGGATGCGCAGCGAGCCGAGCGCCGGGTGCCCCGCGGCGGTCATGCCGCGCACCGGGTCGGGCACGATGCCGGGCAGCAGCTGGTCGAGGCTGGGCGGGGAGGTCAGCGGCGGCAGCCACACCTGGCGGGCGGGCGGGCCGCTGTCCTCCAGGCGGTTGACGAGGACTTCGAGGAGGCTCTCGTCGCTCTCCTCGCTCTCCTCCGCGGCCCGCAGGGTCTCCTCCGTGAGGGCCTGGAGCGCCTCCTCCTCGCGTGCGGAGCGCAGTTCGCCGCTCTGCGCGAGGCCGAAGGGCACGGCCTCCGTGGACAGCTCGCCGCCGACCGCGTACGGGTCGCCCTGCCCGGTGGGCGCGGGCGCCGCACCGGAGACGTACGCCGCCTTGAAGCGGACCAGGTTGGTGGTGTCGACCTTCAGGTAGCCGTTGCCTGGCGCCGACGGCAGCTCGTACGCGCTGGAGACGCCGATCACGCTGCGCGACTCCATCGAGGAGAACGTGCGCAGGGCGATCCGGTACGAGAGGTGGCCCTCGACCTTGTGGATGCGGCTCTCGTCCAGGCGCTGCGACGCGAGCAGCAGGTGCACGCCGAGGGAGCGGCCGAGGCGGCCGATCGACACGAACAGGTCGACGAACTCGGGCTTGCTGGCGAGCAGTTCGGAGAACTCATCGACGATGATCAGCAGCGAGGGCAGCGGGGTGAGCTCGGCGCCCGCGCCGCGCGCCTTCTCGTAGTCGAACAGTGAGGCGTAGCCGGACTCGCGCAGCAGCTCCTGGCGGCGGATCATCTCGCCGTTGATGGAGTCGCGCATGCGGTCCACGAGGTGGATCTCGTCGGCCAGGTTGGTGATGACCGCGGAGGTGTGCGGCAGCCGGTCCATGTTGAGGAACGTCGCACCGCCCTTGAAGTCCACGAGGACCAGGTTGAGCACCTCGGACGAGTGGGTCGCGACGAGGCCCATCACCAGGGTGCGCAGCAGCTCGCTCTTGCCGGAGCCGGTGGCGCCGATCAGCAGGCCGTGCGGGCCCATGCCGCCCTGCGCGGACTCCTTGATGTCGAGCTGGACGACCTCGCCGTCGTCGTTGACGCCGAGCGGCACCATCAGGCGGGCCGCCTGCTCGGTGCGCGGCCGCCACTTGCCCGGCACGTCGAAGGTGCGCGGGTCGCGGATGCCGAGCAGGGCGGTGAGGTCGAAGTCGGAGTCGAAGGCGCGGTCGGAGAGGTCGACGCCGCCGCCGGTGTGCATCGGCGCGAGGATGCGGGCGAGGCTCTCCGCACCCGAGGCGCTGAGCGAGTCGGCGCGCGCCGTGACCATGTCGCTGCCGCTCGGGAACTCGACGTCCTTGCCGCGGGTGGTCAGGCGCAGCACCTTCGGGCCGCCGGTCATGGCGCCCGTCAGGTCGAGCAGGACGACGCCGCGGATGCCCGCGCCGGTCAGGCGGGAGCCGTCCGGGATCTGCGCGCCCTGCGCGACGATCACGATGAGGGGCTCGACCACGCCGGGCGTGGACGCCGGGTCGTGGTCGGGGCGGCCGAGCACGTCGGAGCCGAGCAGGTCGAAAAGCGTGTCGTGGTCGTCGGAGGAGAGCCGTACGGGCCCCGCGTCGTCCTCCTCGTACGGGTGCTGGTTGTGCGGCAGCCACTTCAGCCAGTCCCACTCGGACCGCCCGCGGTCGTCCGCGAGCACCGCGATGCGCAGTTCGTCGGGCGAGTGGAAGACGGCGAGCTGGCCGAGCATGGCCCGGACGAGTCCGAGGGCGCCGTCGGCCTCGCCGGCGAACTCGACGCTGGTGAAGCGGCCGAGCGCCACCGGGATCGGCAGCGCGGGCACGGTCTGGTGGGCGCGGGTGAAGCGGCGCAGGGAGATCGCGGAGAGCGGCTCCAGGTCCTCCACCGGCTTGGTCTGCGGCGGCAGGAACTGGAGCGCGGCCCTGCGCACCCCGAGCCCGATGCGCACCCGCGCGAAGTCCTCGTGCGCGGGGCGGCGTTCCCACAGCCGGGTGCCGAGCGCGATGGCCCACAGGTCGGAGGCGTCCGGGTTGTCCCAGAGCAGCGCCGCGCGCTGCTCCTCGGCCGCCTGCCTGGCCTGGATGCGCTTCTGCGCCAGGTAGCGCAGGTAGTCGCGGCGCTCGGCGCGCATGCGCTTGCGCCGCTCGGCGCTGTTCCGGCCGATCTGCGTGAGCGTCATGCTCACCATCGCGACGCCCATCATCCCCGACATCATGTATGTCGTCGGGCCGGCTCCCCGCATGGAGAACATGAGCACCATGGCCCCGGCGCCCAGGCCCATGGGCAGATACATCATCGCGGACCCGAAGTCCGCGGTGGCCGGCTCACCCAGCACCGGTGGCTCGGCCAGTTCGACCTGCCCCTCCGGCATACGGGGCGCTTCGGCACGTGGTGAGCGCTTTGCGACCACAGTGCTCAAAACGGCTCTCTTTCCTGCTCCAGCGCGCATGCTAATGAGCTGTCAACTATAGGGAGCAACAAAGAACTGGCGACCACTCCCCGGTAAAACTTCGACTTCTTGAGGAGTTTGTTATCTATACCAAACGAGAGGGGGTGAGGTCACCTCCCACCGAAAGCCGCACAGGCCGCCAACTCCGGCATAGCCGACATCCGTTAACTCGCTGTATGCACCTTTTGACCCGCGGTGGCCGGAGTTCCAGTTGCGCCCGTACGGGCATGCTTCCGTGCCCCAACCCGGTCCGGCCGTGCCCGAATTCCGCCCGGATGAATTCAACGAGAATTAACGTCCGACACTCCGGGTGACGCGCGCGGACGCCCCGTGACAAACCTCACGCCAACTGCCGTGAACTCTCACACGGATCGCTCCGTTGGTCCGTACCTCGCCCACAAATGGTGTCCGGGTCCCCGGCTCACCCCGCCGTGCGCGCCACCCCGCCGTAGAAGCCGATCTCGGCGGATCCGGGCGGCGGCGTCCCCTCGGGCCGCCAGAACGGGACCTGGACCAGGCCGGGTTCCACCAGCTCGAAGCCGTCGAAGAGGCGCGCGACCTCGTCACGCGAGCGCAGGTTCAGGCTCGCCGTCGCCCCCTGGTACACGGCCTGCGCGTCGCTGCGGTCGGCGAAGTCGCCGGTGGCGTGCGAGAGCACGAGGAAGCTGCCTGCGGGCAGCGCGTCCCGCAGGGCGGCGACGACCTCGGCGGGCCGCTCGGCGTCGGCGAGGAAGTGCAGCACGGCGACGAGGAGCACCGCGACCGGCTCGCCGAAGTCGACGACCTCGCGCACGTCCGGGTGGGCCAGGAGCGCCGCCGGGTCCCGCACGTCGGCGAGCACCACGCTGGTCGCGCCGGGCCGGCAGAGCAGCACGTCGGCGTAGGTGTTCACGATCGGGTCGTTGTCGACGTACGCGATCCGCACGTCGGGCGCGACCTCCTGCGCGATCTCGTGCACCGTGGGCGAGGTGGGCAGGCCCGTGCCGATGTCGAGCACCTGGCGCACCCCGCTGCCGACCACGTACCGCACGGCCCGGCGCAGGAAGTCCCGGTTGGCCCGCACCCCGATCCGCACCTCGGGCGCCACGGCCTCAAGCCGCTCCCCCGCCTCGCGGTCCAGCTGGTAGTTGTTCTTGCCGCCCAGAAGAAAGTCGTAGATCCGCGCGGGATGCGGCCTGCTGGTGTCGATCTCGTCCCGCCGGAAACTCCTGCGCCCCATCACCCGGCCCCTCTCCCGACCACACCCCCGGCACCACCCGCACCGGCGCACCGCCAGCTTCCCACACGCCCGCACCGCCCGCGCCGGACTCCGGCCCCGAGGGCTCCCCGGGGCGCGCGGGGCCGGGGCCGGGCTGCGGGATCACCCGTACCGCGAGGGCCAGAGCCGCCGTTCGGGCAGCGGGGCGCGGTAGGTCAGGGGGCGAGGAGGAGGGAGTGGGCGCGGGCCTTGGCGGTGGTGTGGCGCTTGGCCACGTCCTGCCAGTTCACCACGTTCCACATGGCCTCGATGAAGTCGACCTTCTGGTTCTTGTACTGGAGGTAGAAGGCGTGCTCCCAGGCGTCGAAGACCAGGATCGGCACGGAGCCCTGGCCGACGTTGCCCTGGTGGTCGTAGATCTGCTCGACGACGAGGCGGCCGCTGACCGGCTCGTACGCGAGGACGCCCCAGCCCGAGCCCTGCGTGGTGGCCGCGGCCTTGGTCAGCTGCGCCTTGAAGCCGGCGAAGGAGCCGAAGGACTCGGCGATCGCGTCGGCGAGCTCGCCCACGCCGTCGGCGGCCAGGGGCTCGCCGCCGCCGTCGCCTGTCATGTTGTGCCAGTAGATCGAGTGGAGGATGTGGCCGGAGAGGTGGAACGCGAGGTTCTTCTCCAGCCCGTTGATCGCACCCCAGGAGCCCGCGTCCCGGGCCTCTTCGAGCTGCTCCAGGGTGTCGTTGGCGCCCTTGACGTAGGCCGCGTGGTGCTTGTCGTGGTGGAGCTCCACGATCTGCGGGTCGATGACCGGCTCAAGCGCCGTGTAGTCGTACGGGAGTTCAGGAAGCGTGTAGATGGCCATGGCGGTACGAGCCCTCCGTAGTCCTTATTGCACATACTATGCAACTGCACGCTAGCAGCAAGATGTCTGCACGGCGCGGCCACGCCGCTCCGCACAAGCGCAGATCTCGTTCTTGCGAACTTGTTGCGACAAGGGCTGCTCTGGAGCTACTGTCAGGCTGTTTGAGCTGGTCCACCTACCCGTCGGGAGAGGCTCCGTGAGTGCCGACATATCCGCACAGCCGTCCGCACAGCCGTCGCTGGGCGAGCGCCTGGGGGCGTTCCGGCGCTCACTGACGCCGTACGACCGGCGCTCGCTCGCCGGCATGGTGGGCTTCATCGTGCTGCTGCACGTCGTCGGGTTCGGCGTGCTGTTCGGCCTGGTGGCCCCGAAGCACTACCACCTCGGCGGCGACCACCCGGTCTTCAACATCGGCGTCGGCGTCCTCGCCTACACCTTCGGCCTGCGCCACGCCTTCGACGCCGACCACATCGCCGCCGTCGACAACACCACCCGCAAGCTCCTCGCCGACAACGTCGAGCGCGAGGCCCGCGGCGTCGCCAGGGAGCGCCGCCCGCTCTCGGTGGGCTTCTGGTTCTCCCTCGGCCACTCCACCATCGTCTTCGCCCTCGCCTTCCTGCTCTCCGTCGGCGTCAAGGCGCTCGTCGGGCAGGTCGAGAACGACGACTCGGGACTGCACTCGGCGACCGGCATCATCGGCGCCTCGGTCTCCGGCGTCTTCCTGTGGATCCTCGGCATCCTCAACCTCGCCGTCCTCGTCGGCATCGTCAAGATCTTCCGCAGGATGCGGCAGGGTCACTTCGACGAGCAGGAGCTGGAGGACCAGCTCAACAAGCGCGGCCTGATGAACCGCTTCCTGGGCGGGCTCACCAAGTCCGTGCGCAAGGCGTGGCACATCTACCCGATCGGCGTCCTGTTCGGCCTGGGCTTCGACACGGCAACCGAGGTCGGCCTGCTGGTGCTCGCGGGCGGCGCCGCCGCGTTCAGCCTGCCGTTCTACTCGATCCTCGTCCTGCCGATCCTCTTCGCGGCCGGCATGTGCCTGATGGACACCGTCGACGGCGTGTTCATGAACGCCGCGTACGGCTGGGCCTTCGCCAAGCCCGTGCGCAAGGTCTTCTACAACATCACCATCACCTCCATCTCGGTCGCCGTCGCCCTGATCATCGGCACCATCGAGCTGATCGGCGTCCTGACCGACCAGGCCAACATCACCTCGGGCCCGCTCGCCGCGATCGCCGACATCAACCTCGACTACGCGGGCTACGGCATCGTCGGCCTCTTCTTCCTCTCCTGGCTCGTCGCGCTCCTCGTCTGGCGCTGGGGCCGCATCGAGGAGAAGTGGTCCACCAACCTCGCCCCGCGCACCGTGGACGGCGACTGACCGCGCTCCCCTCACGAGCCGCACCCTCACGGGCCGCCGCGGCGCGAGAACGGAACGGAACGGCATGAACGAGCGGACCTCCCCCGTGCTCCTGCGGGACGTCATGGACAGGTTCGGCGACCTCGGCGGCCGGGTGCGCGACCGCCTGCACGCCCAGCGCCTGCGCGCCACCCCGGCCCGTATCGCCGTCATGGCGGCCCTCACGGACGCCCCGGGCGTCGACCGCCGCGACCTCGCCCCCGCGGCCACCACCCGCGCGGTCCCCGGACACCTCACCGTCCTCGGCCTGCAGCGCGCGGTCGCCGCCCTCGGCGTCCCCCTCGACGGCGCGACCGTCTACCGGACCGTCACCACGCTCCAGGAACTCGGCCTGGTCCACCACGTCGCCATCCGTGACCGGGCCGCGCGCTACGGCCTGAGCGACCCGGCGCACCACCACGCCATCTGTACGGAGTGCGGCACGCTGCGCTCCGTGCCCGCACAGCAGCTCGGGCACCTGCTCGACGCGGCGGCCGGCCTCGCGGACCTGGCGCCCCAGGAGTGCGGCGCGCTCACCCTGCACGGCCGCTGCGCCGCCTGCCGCTCGGGGGCCGCCCGGCCCGCACGCCCCGCGGGCGCGCCCGTACGCCGGGACGGCTGACCCGCCCAGGGGACGCACCGCCCCACCGGCGCCCCCTCACTCCCCCGTCTGCTCCCGCCGCAGCAGCCCCCGCAGGACCGCCAGGTCCTCGCCGAAGAACCGGTCCTCGGGCGAGGCGGGCAGGACCGCGGCGAGGCCGTCGAACACCTCGGCCAACTCCGCTGTGCCGTCCGGCAGTACGGCGCCGATGCAGCGCGCCTGGTGCAGCGCGAGCAGCTCGCAGGCGACGACGTCGGTCAGCCCGTCGAGAGCGAGCCGGCAGCTCTCCGCCGCCTCCACGGAGAACGACTGGACGTCCTCCTGCCCCGCCGACGTCTCCATCGTGCCGAGCGTCGGCGCCGCCGTGAGCGGCCGCAGCCCGTGCACCACGCCCACGGCCCGCTTGTGCACCGGCGAGACGCCGGTGTGCGGCCCCGGGTCGGGCGAGAGCTGCGCCGCCAGCCCGGTGACCTTCGGGTCGAGCATCCGGTGCAGCCGTACGGAGCCCAGCTCTGCCGCCCCCGCGAGCGCCGTGGTCAGCAGGTGCAGATGGGCGGCGAGGTCGTAGCCGTGGAAGCCCGCCGTGCCGAGGAAGCGGCCCGCGCCGTCCGCCTCCTCGACGTAGGCGGGCGAGTCGGTGACCCCGGCGAGCGCGCGCCCCACCGCCTCCTCGACCGCGCCGACCGCGCGCTCCAGGTGCGCGAGGACCTGGGCCGACACCCGGAAGGAGACGGGCGGCTGGAGCGCGCGCGAGCCGTCCTGCCGCCCGGCGAGCCGCAGCACGTCGGCGGCGGTCGCCGCGAGGGCGTGGTCGCCGCGGGCGAGCGCCGGGTCCAGCGCGTCGCGGGCCGCGCCGGTGAGCGCGAACTCGCCCGCAAGCGCCCGCACGCACTGCCGCAGCACCGTCCTGGCGCGGTCCGCGCACAGCAGCGCGAGCGCGGTCGTCACGGGCACTCCCTGGATCAGCGCGACCCCCTCCTTGGGGCCGAGCGCGAGGGGCGCGAGCCCCGCGGCGGCGAGCGCGGGCCCCGCGGGCGCGGCAGCGCCCGGCGCCGCGGGGTCGAGGACCGCGCCCCGCCCGGTGACGGCCGCCGACAGGTGCGCGAGCGGGATGATCTCCCCGGCGGCGCCGAGTGCCGTACGGGGCAGGGCCGGCAGGACGTCGGCTGCCAGCAGCTCGGCGAGGCGCGCGCACAGAGCGCCGCCGACGCCGCTGTCCCCGCCCAGGAACGTGCGCAGCCGCACGGCGAGCACCGCGCGGACCTCCACCCGGTCGAGCCAGGGCGCGGCGCCCACCGAGCGGGCCAGCGCCAGGGCCTCCTGGTGGCCGGCCTGCTCCGGCTCGCTCAGCCGCCGCTCGCTGAGGGCGCCCATGCCGGTGGTGACGCCGTACACCGGAGCGCCCGAGGCGAGCGCGGCGAGCACCCTGGCCCGGCGCTCCCCGATCCGGTCGAGCAGCGCGGGCGCGAGGACCGGCGGGCGCGCCGTGCGGGCGATCCGCAGCACGGCGCGCGCCCCGAGGTCGTCGGGGCGCCGCACGTGCGGCGCGTGGTCAGCGGTATCTGAGGAGGGTGCCGGCATCAGCGCTCCTGGCACGTTCGAGGACGAGGTGACCGACGGCGACGTCCAGGATCGAAAGCCCCCGGTGCCACAGCAGTATCCGCTCCCGCTCGTCCTCGCGCCCCGGCCTGCGCCCGGTGAGGATGTCGCCGAGCTCCGCGTGGAGGGTGTCGGCGGACAGCCTGCCCGTGTCGACGTGGTGGCGCAGGGCGCCGAAGCGGCCGGAGCGCGCCTCGCGCCAGTCGTCCACGACGACCTTGTCGACGGCGTCGAGCAGGTCGTGGGAGACGGCGCTGACCGTCCCGTACGGCACCACGAAGGCGCCGGCCCCGACGAGGCCCGGGTGGAGCAGCGGCGCGGGCTCGGTCAGCCGGGTGGCCTCCACCAGGATGTCCGCGCCGTCGAACGCCTCGGCGACGGAGCCGGTGACCCGTACGGGCGTGTCGGTGTGCTCGGCGAGCCGCCGCGCGAACTCCTCACGCGACTCGGGCCTCCTGCTGGTGACCCTGATCTCGTCCAGGTCGAAGAGGGAGTCCAGCATGGTGACGTTGGAGAAGGCGGTGCCGCGCGCGCCCGCGTGGCCGAGGATCCGGGAGCCGGGACGCGCCAGGTGGCGCGCGCCGACCGCGGTCATGGCGCCCGTGCGCGCCTCGGTGACGAAGGTCGCGTCGATGACGGCCTGCGGCACGCCGGTCGCCGGGTCGTACAGGGTGAGCAGGGCGAGCTCGCTGGGCAGCCCGAGGCGGTAGTTGGGGTGGAAGTCGCCGACGACCTTGACGCCGCTGACGCCGTGGTCGCCGAGGCTGGAGACGTGTCCGCGCAGGACGTTGAAGTGGCCGGCGCCGCCGTTGTCGGGCACGAGGTGGACGCGCGGCTCGAAGACGGTCTCGCCGCGGCCGTGCGCGGCGACCACCCCCTCGACCGCCTCGATGATCTCACCGGAGGTGATGCCGAGTTCCTCGATGTCGGGTCCCGAGAGGAACCTCAGCCAGAGCGGTGCGCGGGGCGCGGAAGCGTGCACGGGGGTGTCCTGGGGTCGCGGGCGGGCGGGGTCCGGGGCGTACGGCCCCCGGGTCAGGGCTTCTTGGCCAGGTCGGCGATGGAGGTGAGGTGGTACTTCTTCGCGGTGGCCGAGGTGACGACGATGGCGTCGGTGTCCTGGGCCGACGACTGGGCGAGGACCGTGAGCGCGGCGGGGGCGGCCTTCTTCAGGGCCGTGTACACGGCGTCGGACGTCTCGGCGTGCGCGCTCTTGTCGAAGTACTGGAGCAGGACGCCCGTGTACTCGGGCACCAGGTCGATGGAGCCCTGCTGGAGGCCGGGGATGTAGGTCTCGCGGCTGCCGATGTTCAGCTTCTTCGCGACGGTGGCGCCCTGGGCGGTGAGGGCGTCGGCGTAGAGGTGGGCGAGCAGGACGCTCTCCTGGAAGTTGGCGGAGCCGACGGTCAGGCGGGCCCCGGCGGCGCGGGTGCCGTGCGCGGCGAGCCCGTTGGCCGCCAGCCACTTCTCCGCGACGGCGTCGGGGTCCTTCTTCTCCCCGACGACCTCCTCGTTGAGCTCGACGAGCGCGTCGGTGGTGAGCTTCGCGGAGACCGCGTCGAGCACCTCGGCCGCGCCGGGTGTCACCTTCTTCTTCGCGGCGAGCGGTACGACGTTCTGCGCGAGGAAGAGGTGCCCCGGGTCCTTGAGCACCACGAAGTGGTCCGTCTTGATGGACGGGTCGGTGGTGAAGACGTTGCCCGCGTCGATCTGGCCGTTCTTCAGGGCGTTCACGGTGAGCGGGCCGCCCGCGTCGAGCGGCTTGAACGTGTCGAAGGCGACGCCGTAGACCTTCTTCAGGCCGGTGAGGCCGTCCGTGCGCGTCTTGAACTCGGGGGCGGCGCCCAGGATCATCCCACCGGCCACCGAGTCGCCGCCCCCGCCGGAGCCCGGTCCCGAGCCGCACGCGGTGAGCGTGGCGGCGGCGAGCGCGGCGAGGGCGCAGGCGAGCAGTGGTGTGCGCTTCATGGGTTCTTCTCCTTGGTGGGTGTCGCGGGCCGCGCGGAGCGGCGGGCGCGCGGCAGGGTCACGGCAGCGCGGGCTCCGCCGGGGTGTCGGCGGGTTCGGCGGCGCGGACGGTGCCACCGCGGGCGCCGCCGAACCTGCCGGAGACGCCGGGTGAGACGGCGTACCGCTGGACCAGGGCGAGGACGCCGTCGAGGGCGAGCGCGAGGGCGGCCACCAGCACGGCGCCACCGGTCATCTGGCCGAAGTCCCGCGCGGCCAGGCCGTCGTAGAGGTAGCGGCCGATGCCGCCGAGCCCCACGTACGCGGCGACGGTGGCCGTCGCCACGACCTGGAGGACGGCGCTGCGCAGCCCGGAGAGGACCAGCGGGAGCGCGATCGGCAGCTCCACCCGCAGCAGCACCTGGCGCCCCGTCATGCCGACGCCCGAGGAGGCGTCGCGCACTGCGGGGTCGACGTTCTGGATTCCGGCGCAGGTGTTGCCGAGGACCGGCGGGACGGCGAGCAGCACGAGGACGATCTCGGTGGGCACCAGGTACGGCGCGTCGCCGCGGCCGCCGATGTGCGGCGAGATCAGCACGTACAGCAGGATCAGCAGGCCGAAGGTGGGCAGCGCGCGGACGCCGTTGGCCACGGTCACCAGGGTTCTGGCGCGGCCCGTGTGGCCGATGTACAGGCCGAGCGGCACCGCGAGGGCCGCGGCGATCGCGACGGCGATCAGGGAGTACTCCAGGTGTGCGGCGAGCTGCGCGGGGATGCCGGGGGTGCCGAGGTCGTCGTGCCAGTGGGCGGGGTCCGTGAGCCAGGTCGGCGCGTTGCTCATCGCTGTACCTCCGGTCGGAGCCAGGGGGTGAGGGCCCGGTTGCCGAGGACGATCAGCAGGTCGAGGACGAGGGCGAGCGCGACGCACAGCACGATGCCCCACACGATCGGCGGGTAGTACGGGCCGCCCGAGGAGAGCTGGAAGCCGTTGGTGAACAGCTGGCCGAGCTCGGGGACGCCGATGGTGCCCGCGATGGCGACGAGGCTGACGTTGGAGACCACCGCGACCCGCAGCCCCGCGGCGATCACCGGCACCGCGAGCGGCAGGTCGATCCGCAGCAGGCGCTGGAGCGGAGTGTGGCCGACCGCGGTGGCCGCGGCCGCGACGTCCTCGGGGACGGCGCGCAGCCCGTCGGCGACCACCCGGGACAGCAGCGCGACCGTGTAGACGCTCAGCGCCACGACGACGTTGACCGGGTCGAGGATCTTCGTGCCGAGGATGCTCGGCATGGCGACGAACAGGGCGAGCGAGGGGATCGTGTAGAGGAGCCCGCCGACCGACACCAGCGGCGGGTACGCCCACCTGCGGCGGGTGGCGAGGCAGCCGAGCGGCAGGGAGACGGCGAGGCCGATCAGCACGGGCAGCACGGAGAGCCAGGTGTGCGACCAGAGCCAGTGCAGGATCTCCGCGTGGTGCGCGGAGAAGTACGCGAGGAGTCCCGGCGGCGTCTCGCCGCTCGCGCGCGTCACGCCTGCCGCCCGGTGCCGGCGTCGGCCGCGTCGAGCGGCGCGTCCGCGCGCTCGCGGTTGCGCCGCTCGATGAGCTCGACGGCGGACGCGGGGGTGACAGTGCCGAGCAGCCGCCCCTCGGGGCCGGTGACCACACCGCGGCCGCTCGGCGCGGAGAGCGCGGCGTCCAGCAGCTCCCGCAGGGTGCCGTCCGCGGGCGCCGTGGTGCCGCCGAGGTTGAGCAGGCCATGGGTGACGCGCGCGTCCGCTTCGGCCTGTGCGCCGGGGGCGGCCTGCGCGTCCGCGGGCGCGCTCGGCGGTACGCGCAGCCAGCCCTGCGGCCGGTCGTCGGCGTCGACGGCGAGCACCCAGCCGTCGCGTGCGCGGTCCGCCGCCGCTGCCAGGCTCTCGCCGACGCGCACCGTGGGCTCCTCCTGGAGCGCGGTGGGCCCCGAAGCGGCGAAGCCGAGGGCTCGGTAGCCGCGGTCGCGGCCGACGAAGCCCGCGACGAAGGCGTCCGCGGGGCGGGCGAGCAGCTCGGCGGGCGGGGCCACTTGGGCGAGCCGGCCGCCGACCCGCAGCACCGCGATCAGGTCGCCGAGCTTGACCGCCTCGTCGATGTCGTGGGTGACGAACACGATGGTCTTGCCCAACTCGCCCTGGAGGCGCAGGAACTCGTCCTGGAGCTGCTCGCGCACCACCGGGTCGACCGCGCTGAACGGCTCGTCCATCAGCATCACCGGCGGGTCCGCGGCGAGCGCCCGCGCGACCCCGACGCGCTGCTGCTGCCCACCGGACAGCTGGGCCGGGTAGCGCTCCGCCAACGCGCCCGGCAGGCCGACGCGTTCGAGGAGCTCCCGGGCGTGTGCGCGGGCCGTCCTGCGGCTCTCGCCGAGCAGCAGGGGCACGGTGGCGACGTTGTCGACGACGGTCCTGTGCGGCAGCAGCCCCGAGTGCTGGATCACATAGCCGATGCGGCGGCGCAGCTGCGCGGGCGGCGAGTCGGCGGTGTCGGCGCCGTCGAGCAGGACCCGGCCGGACGAGGGCTCGACCATGCGGTTGATCATCCGTAGCGAGGTGGTCTTGCCGCAGCCCGAGGGTCCGACGAGGACGGTCGTCCGCCCGGTGGGCGCCTGGAGGTCGAGCCCGTCGACCGCGACGGTCCCGTCCGCGTAGCGCTTGGTCACGGACTCGAAGACAATCATGTACCGGCCCTCCCGGCCGCTGGTGCAGGTGCGAGGCGCGCGGCAGCCCCGCGCCACCGGCCCGCTCGGGGCCTGGCGCCGTGCCCGCGCGGCGCCCCCGCGCCGGCGCGGAAGGTGTGCTGCCGCTCGCGGGATGGTGGCACGCCGCACGGGCGTCCAGGAACCGCTCGTGGGGCTCCAGGGGCAGCCGCCACGAAAGGGCAACACTGCGGCAACAAACCGTCCCTCGCGGCGCATGGGCCGTCACCTTGCGTGACACGGCTGGCCCGTTCGCGTCGCCGACCGTGACAGCCGGCCCCTTCCTGTCTTTTCTCCTACTGTTTTTATAGGGAAGGCGTTGACGTGCGGCCGATGCCGCCGGGACCATGGGGGCATGACCCGCACGCAGCAGCCGCTCGTACGCCGCAGGCACGTCGACTTCCGTCGCGTCGCCAGCGCGGTCTGCCGCCGCTCCTGAGGTCGCCCCCGCGGGCCCTGTGCAGCCGCGGGCCGCGTCGACCAGTGCGGGCCCTCACGGGCCATCCACCCCCACCGGCCCACCAGGACAGGACCACCGCCATGACCACGGCGCTGCCTTCAGCCGATCCCGCCCCCGTACCGCGCACCGCTCCCCGCCTCCGGCTCGCGACACCCGCGGAGCCCGTCGAGGCGGGCGGCACCCAGCAGTTGACCGCCTACCTCGTGCTGCTGCCCGCCGACACCGACCCCGCGCCGCTGTTCGCGGACGCCGGCCTCAGGCCGCACATCCAGGCCGTGGCGATCGACGAGATGCCCGCGCCGCAGCCCGCCCCCGATTCCGTCCCCGCGCGCGCACCGCTCGTGCGGGACGGAGTCCTGGTCGACGCCGACCAGCGCACCGCCGCGGTCGACGGGGCCGAACTCGACCTGACGTTCCTGGAGTTCTCCCTGCTCGCGCACCTGATGGAGCGCCCGGGGCAGGTGTACTCGCGCGAACAGCTCATCCACCACGTCTGGGGCTACGACCACGTCGGCGACGGCCGCACCGTGGACGTTCATGTGGCGAGACTCCGGCGGAAGTTGGGGCCCGCTCACCGGCGCAGCATCGTCACCGTGCGCCGCGTGGGCTACAAGTACGTGCCCCGCGCCTGACGTACGGCGCGGCCCCCGCGGCGCCTCACGCCCAGGGGGCCGCCGCGCCGAGCGCGCCGCTCAGGTAGTGCTCGCCGATGGCGCGCAGCCCCTGGCCCTCGGGGGACCGTACGACCAGGGTCCGCAGGTCGCGCCAGAACCGGTCGAGCCCCTCCGCGCGGGCGAGCCCGAGCACCCGCTCCCCCGCGCGCAGGGCGGCCGGGACGGTCACCGCCTCCGCCGCCACCACCAGCACGGCAGCGCGGGCGCGGCGCTCCTCGTCGAGCCCGGGGCCCGCGCCCAGCGCCTCCGACAGCGCCGCGGTGGCCTGCGCCACGGCGGCGGAGGCGGCGTGCAGGGCGAGCGCGAGCGACCCGAAGGCGCGCAGCATGTCGCCGTCCGCGGGGGCGAGCGGGCCGCCCGGGTCCTCGGTGGCCCGCGCGGTGCGCGCCGCGGCGCGGCTGAGCTCCCCCGCCTCGGCGAGCGCGCCCTCCGCGATGCCGAGCGCCACCTGCGTGAGCACAAGACGCAGCGCGAGCGGCGCGAGCGTAGTGAAGGGCGCCGCCGTCTCGTCGTCGGCGGCGGCCGGGCCGAGCACGGCGTCCGCGCCCGCGGGGACCGCGTCGAAGCGGCAGGTGCCCGCGTCGGCGAGGCGCTGGCCGAGCCGGTCGTGCGCCTGCTCGCGCGCGACGCCCGCGTGCCGCGGGTCCACGAGCACCACGACGGGCTCGCCCGTGTCGTCCGCCGTCGCGTCGAGGACGAACCGGTCGGCGACGGTCACGGCGCAGGCCAGGGCCCGGCTGCCGTGCAGGACGGCGCCGCCGCGGCGCACGGCGCGCACCAGAAAGGCGCCCGCCCCCGCCTCCGGGGCGAACGCGTGCGGGGAGGGCGTCCCCGTGTCGCCCGCCCACAGCCACTGCCCG
This sequence comes from Streptomyces sp. NPDC047002, assembly GCF_040704505.1. NCBI lineage: Bacteria > Bacillati > Actinomycetota > Actinomycetes > Kitasatosporales > Streptomycetaceae > Streptomyces > Streptomyces sp. NPDC047002. The sequence continues at coordinate 43,536 of NZ_JBEYWC010000006.1, read as the reverse complement.
GTGCGCGCCTCGGCCTCCACGGCCCGCGCGCGCTCCGGGTCGGCGAAGAACCGGGCGCTCCAGGACAACGCGTAGTGCCGGCCGAGTAGTTCACCGAGCGAGCCGTCGGCGGCCGCGATCCGGCGCACCACCGCGCAGCCGGTCGGCCACTCCATCCCGAGGCCCCGGCCGTCGGGCGGCGCGAGCGCGGGCAGCAGGCCCGACTCGCGGACCCGCGCCACCTCGTCGTACGGGGGCTTGCCCGCGCGGTCGCGCTCGGCGGCGTCGACGGCGAGGTCGTCGGCGAGCTCGCCTGCGACCCGCAGCCAGAAGACCCCGCTGTCGTCCGCCGCGCCGCTCACCGGTGCGCCCCGAGCCGTCGTGCGATCGCGCTTCCCACCGTCCCACCACTTCCCCATTATTCCTATCTGAATAGTAGGGAATATGGGGCACGAGGCCCGCGCCGTGCAAGGGCGCGTCCGCCCATCGGACATGAGGCGACCGGCACGCGGACACCGCACCCCCTCCCCGCGCCCGGCCGCCCGGGGCACCGGCGTGCGCCCTTCCGGCACGCATACGGGATAATGACCCCATGCGGATCTCGGCCAAAGCGGACTACGCGGTGCGTGCCGCCCTCCAGCTCGCCGCGGCGCGCGAGGGCGAGCCGCTCACGGCCGAGGCGGTCGCCGAGGCCCAGCAGATCCCGCACAAGTTCCTCGAAGCCATCCTCAACGACCTGCGCAGGGGCGGCCTCGTGCTCAGCCAGCGCGGCGCGAACGGCGGCTACCGGCTGGCGAAGACGCCCGACTCGATCAGCATCGCGGACGTGATCCGCACGGTCGAAGGGCCGCTCGTCTCGGTGCAGGGCGTCAGGCCGCCCGACCTCTCGTACACCGGTCCCGCCGAATCGCTGCTGCCGCTGTGGATCGCCCTGCGGGCCGGTGTCCGCCGCATCCTGGAGGGCGTCACGCTGCACGACGTGGTCAGCGGCCGGCTCCCCGCCGACGTGGTCGCGCTCGCCGACACCCCCGCGGCCTGGGTCAACCCGTGAGCCACGGCCGCGCGGCCCGTGTTCAGGCGCGCGGCCGCCGGGTCCGCGGCGCTCAGGCGCGCGTGCCGCCCTGCGAGACCCGGCGCAGATAGTCCTCCGTGGCCTCTGCCGCATGGCCGACGTGCTCCGCCATCAGGGCACGCGCCGCGTCCCTGTCGCCTGTCTCGACCGCGTCGAGCACCGCGCGGTGCTCCCGCGCGGCGCGGGCCAGCTGACCGCTCGCCGTCAGCCCTTCGAGCGGCATCTGCCGCCAGACCCGGCCCACGAAGTCCGCGAGCAGCGGCGACCCGCTGGCGCGCGCGACCGCCAGGTGGAAGCGGGAGTTGAGGTCTCCGGTGGCGGACGGGCCGCCGTCGGCGAGCGCCCGGTCCATGGCGTCGCAGGCCGCCGCCATGCCCGCCACGTCGCCCGGGTCCTTGCGCATGGCCGCGAGCATCGCCGCCTCGGGCTCCAGGATGGAGCGCAGCATGGAGACCTCGGACGAGCGCTCGGCGGGCTGGCCGCCGATCACCGTGGTGTGGTTCGGCCGCCGCACCACGAGCCCCTGCTCGGCGAGGAGGGACAGCGCGTCGCGCACCGGCGTCTGGCTCATCTCCAACTGCTCGGCCAGCGTGGCCAGTACGACCCGCTGGCCCGGCGCGAGCTCACCCGTCCTGATCGCGCGCAGCAGCGCCTGGTAGGCGACCTCGCTCTTGGTGGGGGCGTGCGCCGGGCCGAGACTCATGCCCGCCAGCCTAACGGGCCGCGATGCCCGCGACACCGGGCCCGCGGCGCGCCGGATCGCCCGGCCGCGCCTCCACGGCGACGGTCACCTTGCCGCCGCGCGAGATCGTCCCGTACACCGGACAGTTCTCGGTGTAGAGGCGGGTGAGCCGCTGAGCTGTCTCCTGGTCGACGCCCCAGGTGGTGACGGAGAGCGCGACCTCCTCGTAGCGGGTGGGGTCGGACGCGTCGCGGATGTAGCCGACGCTGGTCTCGACGTCGTCGAGCGCCGCTTCCTCCTCCCGCGCGAAGTGGGTGATGCTGCTGACGGCGCAGGTGCCGAGCGAGGCGAGCAGCAACTCGCCCGCGAGCCACGCCTGGCCGAGGCCGCCGCGGCCGCCCGTCGAGTCGGTGACGAGGAACTGCTCGCGCGCCTCGGCGAGGAACCGGCCGGCCGTCCGCGTGGTGGTGACGGTGACGCTGTCGTCGTACGTCGTCATGGTGTGTCTCTCCTTGAGGTCGTGGGAGCGCAGGTCGTGGGAGTGGTAAGGGGGTTCGGGCCTGCCTCGGGCGGATGCCCGAGGGGGCTCAGGGGGCCGTGAAGGCGGGGAGGATGTGCTCGGCGACCTCGTAGGCCCCTTCGAGCAGCGGCAGCGAGTCGAGGATGAAGATGTCGACGCCCGCCGCGTGGTACTCCTTCAGCCGGGCGGCGATGCTGTCGTGGCCGCCGACCAGGGCCATCGGCGGCCCCTGCTGGAGCAGCGAGATGCCCGGCCACAGGTTGTCGTCGTGGGCGAGGTCGCGTGCGGCGGGCAGCCCGCCGTCGCGCAGCACGTCGAGGGCCTTCGCGGGCAGGTGCGCGAAGACGCGGGACTGGGTGACGGAGGTGCCGCCGCCGTTGCCGCCCTTCGCGATCAGCCCGAGCTTGCGGTCGAGGGTGGCCCTGCTGGTCGCGGCGAGCAGCCGGTCGGCCTTGGCCCAGGCGTCCTCGTCGGTGGCGCCTGTGATCAGCGAGGCACGCAGCCCGATCCGGGGCGACCTGCCGTGCTCGGCCGCCTTCTCCCGTACGGCCGCGGTCTTCTCGTTCAACTGGTCGAGGGGCTCGGAGAAGGTGAGGTACGCGTCCGCGAACCGGCCCGCCACGTCGAGGGCCTTGGGCGACGAGCCGGAGAACCACAGCGGGATGTGGTCGCGGCGCGGCTCGACCCACGGGTTGGCCCGCGCGTTCTCCACGTCCACGTACCGGCCGCGGTAGGTCACGGTCTCGCCCGCCACCAGGCGGTTGAAGACCTCCCAGTACTCGGCGTGCAGGTCGTAGCGCTCGTCGTTCTCCAGCCTGATGCCGTGCTGGCGCCACACCGGCGTCTCGGAGTTGATGACGTTGATCAGCAGCCGGCCGTCGAAGAGGTCGTCGAAGCTGACGGCCATGTTGGCGAGTTCGGTGACCGAGGTGAACTGCGGGCGCAGCGCGAGCAGCGGGCGGAAGTCGCGGGTGACGGCGGCCGCGGCGGTGCCGGTGACCCACACGTTGTGGCCGGTCGTGGAGAGCAGGGCGCCGCTGTAGGGCAGCCGGTCGAGCGCGGACGCCAGGGCCGTGACGTCGGGCAGCCTGATGTCGCGGCGCCCCTCGGGCTCCCACGGGTAGGGGCCGTCGTGCGTCACGTAGTACCAGAGGAATTCGGGGGCGGGACGTGTCATCGGTGCGCTCCTTGCGCGCGGGGGCGGTTCGGTACGGGGGGCGGGGCGGGCGCCCACGGCGCGGCGCTCACGCCGGGAGCCCCTTGCCGCGGGTCTCCGGCAGGCACAGCACGGCGACGGCGCCCAGCAGGTAGACGGGCGTGAAGATCACGGCGGCCCGGTCGAAGCCGCCGAGCGCTGAGGCCAGGGAGCCGGAGACGACGGAGGCGATCATGGCGAGGTAGCGGGCGCCGGAGAACACCGCGCTGATCGCCGTGGCCCGCATCCGCGTCGCGAAGAGTTCGGGCGTGTGCACCGCGTACCAGCTGTAGAGGCCGCCGGTGAACAGGCCGGCGGCCAGCTGCGCGAGCGTCGCGGGGCCCGCCTCGTGCAGCCCGAGGAACACCACGGGCACGATCACGCACGACCCGGCGAGGAAGACCAGGGTGGTCGCCCTGCGGCCCCACGCCTCGGCGAGGAAGCCGAAGGCGATGCAGCCGGCGATCTCCCCGACGTTGTAGAGCGCCCCGGCCCAGCCGGTGTAGAAGGCCGTCCTGCGCGGGTCGGCGACGAGGCCGCCGACGAAGGTCGGCTGGTACGAGGAGACGGCCCACCAGCCCACGGTGATGGCGACGGACACCCCGAGCGCGGCGAGGAACCTGCGGCCCGTCGCGCCGCGCAGCAGCCCGGCGCGCTCCCCGCGCCCGCCGCCGCTCGCCCACCGGGCGGACTCCGGGATGCGCCGGTACACCAGGGCGATCACCACCAGGGGCAGCACGCCGAACACGTACATCCAGCGCCACGACAGGCCCCAGGTGGAGCCGACGAGGACCCAGAGCGCGGAGACGACGAGGCCGCCGAGCGAGAACCCGGCCTGGAGCAGTCCTGCGCCGCGGGTGCGCCACCGCTCGGGCCAGGTCTCCTGGAGCAGCGAGGTGCCCACGCCCCACTCGGCGCCGATGCCGACGCCGGTGAAGAAGCGGGTGACGCCGAGCAGCCACCAGGTACCTGTGGTGGCGGCGACCACGGTCGCCAGGCTGTAGAGGGCGACGCCCGCGACCATCGTCCTGCGGCGGCCGAGCCGGTCGCCGACGATGCCGCCCACGATGCCGCCGGTGGCCCAGCCCGCCAGGGTGATGGCGAGGAGGTAGCCCATGTAGCGCGGCACCGCGGCCGCCTGGCCCGCGGGGAGCAGGTCGAGCAGGGCGGGCTTGCCCGTGATGATCAGGACGAAGGTGTCGTAGCCGTCCGCGACCCAGAACACCAGGGTGATGGCGAGGACGAGCCAGGACGCGCGGCCTACCGCCGGGCCCTTCGCCCCCTCGACGGCCGGCGGCGAGACCGCGGTCATGACGCGCCTCCCTGGCGGGCCGTGCGGGCGCCGGCCGCGTACCGCTCGCCCGCGGGCGGCACGGGCTTGCGCAGCCCGGCCTCCTCAAGCAGCGGCAGGATCGCGCTGCCGAAGTGGTCGAGGTCGGGCAGGTAGTCGTAGAAGGTGAGTTGGACGCCGTCCACGCCGGTGGCGTGCAGTCGGTCCAGCTGCTCCGCGACCTCGTCGGGCGAGCCGACGACGTGCAGGTGGCCGCCGACGGCCCGGCCCCGCGCGGTGTGTTCGAGCCAGGACCTGCTGTCGCCCGCCGCGTGCCGCGACTGGAAGGCGCCGATCGACTCCAGGTCCGCGTGGTCCTGGATGGCCCGGTAGTACGCGTGCGCCTCGGCGCTCGTGGGCCGCGAGACCACCGTCGGGTTGATGATGACGCGCACCTCGCGGCCCTGGGCGAGCGCGGCCTCCTTCACGGCCCGCACGTGCGCGGGCAGCGCGGCGAGCGCGTCCTCGATCTGCTCGCCCGCCGGGCTGGAGATGAAGACGATGTCCGAGTGGCGGCCCGCGTAGGCGAATCCGGCGGGCGAGCCGCTCGCCGAGACCAGGACGGGCCTGCCGAAGGCGGGCCGCGGCGAGACGTACGCCTCCTGCAGGGACCAGTGCTCGCCCTCGAAGGTGAGGTTGTCCTCGCCCGCCCACAGGTCCTTGGCGACGGAGACGAACTCGTCGGCCATCGCGTACCTGCGGTCGTGCTCGGGGCGCGTCATGCCGAACATGGCGGGCTCCGTGTCGGCGTACCCGGTCACGATGTTGGCCCCGAACCTGCCGCCCGAGACATGGTCGGCGGTGGCGAGGAACTTGGCGACGTGCAGCGGGTGCCAGGGGCCGTAGAGCGCGTGGATGGTGCCGAGCAGCAGGATCGAGCGGGTCGCGGAGGCGAGGGCGACGGCGGAGACGAACGGGTCGAGGAAGTTCTCCCGGTACCGGCTCGCGCCGCCGAAGCCGCCCTTCGGCAGCCACTGCGAGAGGCCGAATGCGATGTCGAAGCCGAAGTCCTCGGCTCGGCGGGTGAGTTCGAGGTTGTAGTCGAAGGTCCAGTCGGTGCCGCGCGGCAGCGTGGACTGGGACCAGCCGCCGGTCTGCAGCGGCAGGAAGACGCCCAGCATCAGCGGCTGCCTGAAGGCCAGGCTCAGCGGGCTGTCGGGGAAGTCCTGCGGCTGGGGTGGCACGGCGAGGGTCGTGCGGTCGCGTACGGACACGGGTGCTCCAGGAGGTGCGGAAGAGTACGGGCCCGCCTCAGGTAAAAAATAATTTATACGGTCTGAGGCGAGAAAAACGCGGGGCAGGGCTCAGCGGACGGCGCTCAGGTCAAAGGAGTGCGCGGCCAGCGCCCGGGTGAACCGGTCGACCACCTTGTGCAGCCCCTCCTCGGCGGCCGGGTCGACGCTCACCCCGCCGTCGTGGACGGTGATGTGACGGTCCAGCACGAACCAGCCCTGCACGACGTGGTGGGCGCCCATCGACGAGAGCACAGGGCGCAGCGCGTAGTCGATGGCGAGGACGTGCGTCGCCGTCCCGCCGGTGGCCAGCGGCAGCACGGTCTTGCCCGCGAGCGCGGACTGCGGCAGCAGGTCGAGCAGCGCCTTCAGCAGCCCCGAGTAGGCCGCCTTGTAGATCGGGGTGCCGACGATGATCCCGTCGGCGCTCTCCACCAGGTCGACGGCGCGGGCGATGCCCGGGTCCGAGGTGTCGGCGTGCAGCAGCGGCCCGGCCGGCAGCGTCCGCACGTCGAGCGGTACGACGGTGTGGCCGTGCTCGGCGACCCTGGCGTCCAGGTGGCGCAGGAGCCGTGCGGTGCGGGATGAGGCGGACGGGCTTCCGGAGAGGGACAGGACGGTGGCCATGAGCACTCGTTTCGTCGTGAGCGTGCGCCGGAGCACCCCGCCGTGCACACCCGGGCACGGCGGTCCTGCCGGGCGTGCGGCACGAGTGGCTGAGCCGTCCCTGGACAGCGTGGACCGGGGCCGGGGCGATCGGAAGGAGAGGGGCTGCGGCGGTCCGGAGCTTCAGCGGTCCGGACGGGCGAGGCGCAAAGGCGCGGGGGCCGCGGCGGAAGGGGCCCGCGGTACGAAGAGGCGCGCCCTCAGTGAGCGGCGGGACAGCAGAAGGTGCTGGCGAGACGACCGTAGTCGACGTGGCGCCGCCGCGTGAGCGTTGATCCGACCTTCATACCAAATAGCCAAACAGGTCGAAGCCGTCCACGTCAAGAAGGGACCACATGCTGGCGAGCGGCCCCGCGCGGACGCCGGGACCGCCCGGACGGGGGCTGCCGGCGGGGCGTCCGGCCCCGCCCGACGGAGGCTGCGCGCGGGCGCTGGGCCCCGCCCCGACAGGGGCTGCGCGCGGGCGCCCGGCCCGCCCCGAAGGGCCGGTGGGCTCAGCCCATGTCCTCCAGCTTCCTGCCCCTGGTCTCGCGGACGAACTTCGCGGCGAAGGGGAGGGAGAGCGCGGCGAAGGCCGTGTAGATGAGGTAGGTCCCGCCCAGGTTCCAGTCGGACAGGCTGGGGAACGTCGCCGTGATGACCCAGTTGGCGACCCAGACGGCGGCCGAGGAGACGCCGAGCGCGGCGGCGCGGATCGCGACGGGGAACATCTCCCCGAGCATGACCCACAGCACCACGCCCCACGACGAGGCGAAGCACAGCACGAACACATGGGCGGCCACGAGCGCCACCAGGCCCTGGGCGTGCGGGAGCCTGCCGTCCACGAGGTGCGCGGAGAACGCCCACGCCTCGCAGGCCAGGGACACCGCCATCCCGGCAGAGCCGAAGAGCACGAGGGGCTTGCGGCCCACCCGGTCCACCAGCAGCACCGCGACGACGGTGCCCACGATGTTCACGAGCGACGTGGTGAAGGAGTAGAGGAACGAGCTGCCCGGGTCGATGCCCACGGACTGCCACAGCGTCGCCGAGTAGTAGAACGCGACGTTGATCCCGACGAGTTGCTGGAACAGCGCCATGCCGATGCCCACCCAGACGATGCCGCGCAGCCCGAGCACGGGCCCGCGCAGGGCGCGGAAGGCGGGGCGGGCGCCGCTCGCCAGGTGGTCGCGGATCTCGGCGATCCGCCCGTCGAGCCCGGGCCCCTCGCCCTCCAGCCTGACCAGGATCCGGCGCGCACGCTCGGTGTGGCCCCGCGCGATGAGGTGGCGCGGCGACTCGGGGATCACGAACGAGAGGAGCCCGTACACCAGGGACGGCACGACCATGACGCCGAGCATCCACTGCCACGCCTCCAGACCGGCGAGCGTGCCGCGCTGGTCGCCGTGGGCGAGCCTGAGGATCAGCCAGTTGACGAGCTGGGAGACCGCGATGCCCGTCACGATGGCCGCCTGCTGGAACGAGGCGAGCCTGCCCCGGTACGCGGGCGGCGCGACCTCCGCGATGTAGGCGGGGCCGATGACGGACGCCATGCCGATGCCGAAGCCGCCGATCACCCGCCAGGCCGAGAGGTCCCAGATGCCGGTGGGCAGCGCGGAGCCGACGGAGCTGACGCAGAACAGGGCCGCGGCGATGCGCATGCAGCCAAGGCGCCCGATGCGGTCGGCGATCCGGCCCGCGACGGCCGCGCCGATCGCGGAGCCGATCAGCGCGACGGCGATGACCTGGGCCAGGGCCGCCGAGCCGATGTCGTACCTGTCGCGCACGGCCTCGACCGCGCCGTTGATGACGGAGCTGTCGTAGCCGAAGAGGAACCCGCCCATGGCCGCCGCGGCCGCGACGAGGACGACCTGCCGCAGGCGGGTGGGGGCCGCGAGGCCGGGGACGGGTGGGGCGGACGGTGTGGGGGTCATGAGTTCTTCCCGGGGGTCTGGCAGGGGGAGCCTTCCGGGCAGGACTGCACCATTCCGCCGGTGGCCAGGTCAATATTTATTTCGTAATTAATGTGCGGGGACGTTGGCTGGGGTGCTCCGTCGCGCTCAGTCGTCGAAGACGAGGCAGACCTTGCCCGCGGCCCGGCCCGCCGCCGCCTCGTAGGCCAGGCCCGCGTCCGACTGCGGGAAGCGGTCGCTGACCAGCGCCTCGGGGTGCAGGCCCCGGCGGGCGAGCAGCTCGGCGAGCCGGGTCATGCCGGGCACGGAGGTGACCCACGAGCCGGAGATCAGCACCTGCTTGTGCAGGACGTCGTCGGAGACGTCGAGGGTCATCGGGCCGCCCTCGCCGACCAGCGCCAGCCTGCCGCGCACCCGCAGCGACGTGAGCGCGAGCGAGCGGGCCGCGGGGTGGCCTGAGCAGTCGACCGCGGCCTCCACGCCGGTGCCTCGGGTGAGGGCGCGCACCGCGTCGAGCGGCGCGTCCGAGGAGTCGATCACCTCGTCGAACAGGCCGAGGCCGCGCGCCCACGCCATCCGGGCGGGCACCACCTCGGCCCCGTACACGGTGGAGACGCCGAGCGCGCGCGCCACCAGCGCGGCGGCGGCGCCGACCGGCCCCAGCCCGGTGACGAGGAGCCGGTCGGCGCCGCTGACGCCGATGCGCGTCAGCGCCTCGTACACCGTGCCGACGCCGCAGGCGATGAACGCGCCGTCGACGTACGTCAGCGGCTCGGGCAGCGGCACGCAGGTGTTCTCGTCGGCGAGGAGGTACGGCGCGTGGCCGCCGTCGCGCTGCCAGCCGTAGGCGGCACGCAGCTCGGACGTGCAGCCGATGAAGTAGCCGCGCGAGCACTCCTCGCACTGGCCGCAGCCGGAGATGTGGTAGACGGCGACGCGGTCCCCGGGGCGCAGCCGCCGGCAGCCAGGGCCGGTCGCCACGACCTCCCCCGCGGGCTCGTGGCCCGCGACGACGCCGCGGTAGGCGGCGCCGCCCTCACCGATGTGGCCGTTGTAGATGTAGTGGATGTCGCTGCCGCAGACCCCGGAGGCGCGCGTGCGCAGCAGCACCTGCCCCTCGCCGGGCGCGGGCACCGCTCTCTCGCGCAGCGCGACCGTGCCGTCGCCCGGGAGGTAGGCGCCCGTCATCCGGGCGGGCACGGCGGGGGCGGCGGCCCCTGAGGGTGAGGCGGAGGCGGTCATGGTGGTCCCTGCCCTTCGTTGCTTGTCCTTCTGGCGCGGTCGCGTGGCGCGCTCCCGCGGATGGCGGCGGGTCAGGCGGGCGGGGCGCCCGCGGTGGCGGCCTCCTTCGCCGCCGCGGCGGCCCGCAGCTCTCCCGGATCCTCGTCGACGCGCAGCAGGAGCCAGGTGAGCACGGCGCCCGCCGCGTACATCCCCGCGTAGATCAGCACCACGCCGGTGTGGCCGACGAGCGGGTCGAACACCGCGTACGTGAGCGGCCCGACGAAGGTGGAGAGGCCGGCGGCGAGGCTGTACACGCCCATCGCGTTGCCCTTGTCCTCCTCGCGCACCAGGGAGGGCAGCAGGGCGGAGAGCGGGATGTAGCCGGCCAGCATGATGCCGTAGAGCACGGTCGCGGCGAGCGCCAACGGGTAGTTGCCGGGGTCGAGTTGGGGAAGCCAGTAGAGGACGAGCACACCGGCGGCGCAGCCGGCGCCGCCGGCCAGGGCGATGGTGTACCGCCAGCCGAAGCGGTCGCTGAGCCGCCCGAACACCGGGTCGGCGAGGATGCCGATGACGCCCATGAAGCTCACGAGCGCCAGGTACTCGGAGGTGCTCAGGCCGATGCGGTCGCCGAAGAAGGACGGCAGGAAGACGAAGAAGCCGAAGTACGGCGTCGTGTTGATCATCCGGACGAGCGCGGCGACACCGGTGCGCGGGTAGCGCCTCAGCACACTGATCCCGCGCAGCAGTTCGGTCCGCGCGCGGGGCCGCTCGCCGGCCGTGACGGGCCGGGTGCCGTGCGCCTCGCGCACGGCGAGGGAGCCGATGAGCCCGCCCGCCGCCACAAGCGCGAGGGAGAGCCAGAACGTCGCGTACGCGCCGACGAGCGGGATCGCCACCGCGGCGAAGGCGGAACCGATGGTGGGAAGACCGGCGCTGTAGGCGAACCAGAACCAGCCGGCGGCAGAACCGCGCAGCTCGCTGCGGCTCGTCAGCTGCACCCAGAGCAGGAAGGCGTAGGCGAAGAGGGGGTAGGCGACCCCGCGCAGGCCGTAGCAGACGTACACCAGCGCGTGGTTGCCGCTGGGGAGCGCGACGGCGAGGAACAACACCTCGAACGCGACCCAGAGCGCGGCGCCGAGCCGCATCACCCGGCGCGGGCCCCACAGCGTGGACAGCGCGCCGGAGAACCAGGAGCCGATGGCCACGAACGCGCCGTAGACGCTGATGACGAGGCCGGCGGAGTGGTCGCTGAAGCCCCAGTCGGTGAGGTACGGCTCCAGGTAGTTCGACTCGACGCCGTCGCCGATCATGAAGACGAGGACGGCCAGATAGCCCCACGCCAGGGGGCGGGGTATGCCGATCCGCTCCACCAGGGGGAGCCGCCCCGGCGGCGACGGCTCCCCCTCGGGGCTGCCGGAGGTCGTACGCATCCAGGCTCCTCCTCCCGGCGCCGCGACCGCCGGCGTGGGGGTGCGGGCGGCGGCTGTGCGCCATCGAACGGCCGCCATTAAATATGAATTAATAAGGCTCCTCAATGGTGACCTGCGTCACACGGGCACGGGCGGCGATAATCGCCCTCTGAGGCGGCCGCAGCGCCGCGGGGGCGCGGCCACCGCCGCGGGGAGCGAGGAGACGGAGCGCCATGGCGTCGTACGCGGGCCGGGGCACGCACGGCCGGGTGGTCGAGCAGCTGGGCTACCGCGTCGTCTCGGGCGAGGTGCCCGAGGGCGCCACGCTCGACCCCCGGGAGCTCGTCGGCGAACTCGGCGTCAGCCTCACCGTCGTGCGCGAGGCCCTGCGGGTCCTCGCCACCAAGGAGCTGGTCGCCTCCCGGCAGAAGCGCGGGACGTTCGTCCGCCCGCGCGCCGAGTGGAACACGCTCGACGCCGACGTCATCCGCTGGCGCGTGGCCTGCGGCAAGGGCGAGTCGCTGCTGCGCGACCTCCAGGAGCTGCGCGTGATCGTCGAGCCCGCCGCGGTGCGGTGCGCGGCCCTGCGCCGCACGGACGACGACCTCGCCGCGCTCGACCTGGCGCTCGGGGCGATGGCCGGGGCCCGCGGCGAGCGCGCGGCAGCCGAGGCCGACGCCGCCTTCCACCGCGCACTCCTGCGCGCCTCCGGCAACGAGATGCTGACCAGGCTCGACGACCTCATGAAGGCCGCGCTCCAGGCCAGGGACAGTCTCGTCCACGGCGCGGCGGGCGCTGCGGGCGACCCGGTCCCCAGCCACCGCGCCGTCCTCGACGCCGTGCGCGAGCGCGACCAGGACCGCGCGGCTGCGGCCATGGCCGACCTGCTCGCCCTGGCGCGCGCCGACGCCGACCACGCCCTGCGCACGGCGCGCCCGCCGCGGGACGCCTCGGCCACCGAGCCGTGAACGCCCCGGCCCTGCCGGGCCCGCTCGGCGATGCGCCTCTCGTCTTCCTGACCCGGCGCTGCGGGGGCGGGTCCGCGAGCCGGCAGACCGGGCCGGCCGCTCCGCGGCCCCCGGCACGCCGCCAGGGTCCTTCGTTTGGATCAGGGCGGATGGGGGAGCGGGGTCCGGTGCCTGGGGGTGCCCCCGGCCGGAGGCTGGGGGAGGCACCGGGGTACGCGAGCCCGGCATGATCCAAACGAGAGACCTCAGATCAAGCCGCGGCGGCCTGCGATGAGTCCGGCCTGGAAACGGGTGGTGGCGCCGAGCTGCGCCATCAGGCGCCTGAGCCGCCGGTGAGTGGTGCGCAGACTCCACCCCTGGGCACGGGCGATGGCGGTATCGGACATCCCGGTGGTCAGCAGGGCGAGGAGCGACCTGGTGATCTCGTCGGCCTCCTCCCGGGGCCGGGCATCGGAGGCGGCGCCGCCCTGGTCGATCGCCACGGCGCGGTCCCATTCAGCCTCGAAGAGGGCTTCGAGAGCCGTCAGGACGGGTGACCGGCGTACCAGAACCGCCAGTTGCTGTCCTCCTGGCCCCAGATTGAAGGGGATCAAGGCGTCCTGGTCGTCGCGGATGACCAGTTTGATCGGCAGCTCGGGCCTGACCCGGGCGCGCTCGCCACCTTCCCGCGCGGGCAGAATGTCGTCCTTCAACCGGTGCGGCCACTCGGTCGCCGCCCGGCTGTAGACGACCCGGTAGGCCACGCCCTGCCGCATGCGGTCGAGTTGCTCCTCAAGATGGCTGCCGGGCCGGTCTACATAGGGCGGCCGGTCCAGTGCGCGCACCTGGTCGCGCGCCTCGAAGGTGAGCAGGCGGGCGGCGGCGCCGATCGCGGCACGGTCGGTGAGGAGCTCCATGCCGAGCTCGGGACCGCTCACGTTGTTGGCGTTGCGGTGGAGTTCCGTGAGCGCGTTCACCTTGGCGCGGGCGGCACTCAGGTCCTGGTCGCGTTCCTGGATCAGACGGGCAAGCGTCACGTCGGGTGGCGCTGCCAGATAACGGGCGGGCCGCCCGTTGCGCGTCGCCAGATGCTTGGCGACGAGCACCGCGAGCAGGTGTGCCGTCACCGGTGTGGACGTGCCCATGTCGGCAGCAAGCTCAGCGGCTGTGGTGTGCGGGCTGGCGACCAGGGCCTGGTACGTCCGCTCCTCTGCTTCGCCCAGACCGAGCACGGCGAACTCCATGACGCCTCCCTGTGTGGCAGTGATGTGCCACGTGACAACGACCGGCCAGCCGGAACCTCTTGTCGCTACAGAATGCCTGTTGGCAGCATTCCAAGGCATCAGGCACCACTGCGGAGGCCGTGGCACGGACCTCCGAGGCTCCCGTGCGTCCGGACAGCCACAGCCCGCCCTCGGCCCGCGACGGTGCGGCAGGGGCGGTGCGGTGGGGCCTGAGATCACGTCTCCTGGCTCCTTCAGGACGACTCGGGAACACGGCGGTTCGTCAGATGGCTCGTCCCCGGGGCGCGCCGCCGGTCAGCCTTCTTCGAGAGGTGAACGGGAATGAAACACGGATCAGCGCCCAGACCACCTGGGCCTGGCCGGCGGCGGCGCCGCGGCCTCGCCGCGTCAGTCGCCGCGCTCGGCCTCGCCATGGTCGCCATGACCCTCACGGCCGCGGGTGCCTCCGCGACCCCCTCGACTCCGCACGCCACACAGGCGCCCACCTCACCCGCGCCCCAGCGCGACCAGCGCACGCGGCTGCACGGGAAGCCGGTGACGAACACCCGCACCCCGGTCACGAAGCTGTGCACGACCCCCTCTCCCGGCGAGGCCCAGTGCTACGCCCAGCGGGCCGAACTGACCCTGCACCGCACCGGAATCCGCCCGCTCGACGAGCAGCCGGTCGGCTACACGCCCGCGGACCTCCAGTCGGCCTACGCCCTGCCGTCCGACGGCGGCGCGGGCGCGACGATAGCCATCGTCGACGCCTACGACGACCCCAGCGCGGAGGCGGATCTGGCCGTCTACCGCCGGCAGTTCGGCCTGCCCGCCTGCACCACCGCGAACGGCTGCTTCAAGAAGGTCAACCAGCGCGGCGCCCAGGACCTCTACCCGGCGGCGAACGCGGACTGGGCCGGCGAGGTGTCCCTGGACCTGGACATGATCAGCGCGGTCGCGCCGCAGGCCAGGATCGTCCTGGTCGAGGCCGACACCGCGAACTTCACCGACCTTGCCACCTCGGTCGACACGGCGGTGAGCCTGGGAGCCGGCTACGTCTCCAACAGCTACGGCAGCAACTACACCGCACAGTCGGGAAGCGGCGAAGACCCCGCCGAGCCGACGTCCTTCGACCCGTACTACGACCACCCCGGCGTCGCGGTCGTGGCGAGCTCCGGAGACAGCGGATACGGCGTCTCCTACCCGGCCGCCTCCCCGTTCGTCACGTCGGTCGGCGGGACGCGCCTGGTGAAGGACGGCGGACCCCGGGGATGGGCGGAGTCGGTGTGGAGCGGCAGCGGCGGCGGTGCCGGGTCGGGCTGCTCGGCCTACGAACCCAAGCCGGCCTTCCAGAACAGTGCGGACACCGGCTGCGACCAGCGGGCCGTGGCCGATGTGTCCGCCGTCTCCGACCCGCAGACGGGCGTCGCCGTCTACAACAGCTACCAGGCCGGCGGCTGGGCCCAGTACGGCGGCACCAGCGCGGCCGCGCCGATCGTCACCGGCGTCTACGCCGACGCCGGCCCGGTCGCGAGCGGCAGCTACCCCAACACCCTGCCCTACACCAACCGGTCGGCTCTCAACGACGTCACCTCCGGTTCCAACGGCACCTGCACGACGGCGCGGTGGTGCACCGCGGGCCCCGGCTGGGACGGGCCGACCGGCCTCGGGACCCCGCACGGGACCGCGGCGTTCTCCAGCGGGCCCCACGGCGAGCTCAAGGGCGTCATCACTGATGCCAGGACCCGCTCGCCCATCACCGGGGCGACTGTCACCGCAGGCCCCTACTCGGCGACCACCGGCAAGGACGGAACCTACGACCTGACGGTGGTACCGGGACGCTACCGGCTCTCGGTCTCGGCCTACGGGTACGTGACCAGGTCCGCCCCGGCCGTCACCGTGGCCGACGCGCGGACGGCCACCGAGAATGTGGCCCTCACGCCCGCACGGACCGTGACGATCAGCGGGAAGGTCACTGACGGGTCCGGACACCGCTGGCCGCTGTACGCCGCGATCAGCCTCAAGGGCGTGCCCGGCAGCCCGGTCCACACCGACCCGCTGACCGGCGAGTACCGCCTCAAGGTGCCGGTCGGCGCGGCCTACACCCTCGACATCGACGCCGCCTACCCCGGATACCTGCCGGCCGCGAAGCAGGTCGAGGTCGCCAGGAAGAACAAAACCGTCGACGCCGCCCTCGCCGTCGACACCCTCGCCGGCACCGCCGAGGGATACAGGACCCGGTTCGGCGGGGAGCTCCAGACCTTCGACGGGACCACCACGCCCCGCGGTTGGACGGTGCAGAACGCGACCGACGGCGGCGGCTGGGCCTTCGACAACCCGGGCGGCGAGCCGGACTACGCGGGTGACGACCACTTCGCCATCGCCGACAGCAGTTACTACGGGTACGGCAAGAGCCAGGACTCCTCCCTGATCTCGCCCCCGGCCGACTTCCCGTCCGGCACGATCCCGCTGGTCTCCTTCGACTCGTTCTACGTCAGCTTCCCCCACCAGACCGGCTACGTCGACTACACCACCGACGGCGGCACGACCTGGACGAACGTGTGGACGGGCACCACCGACTCCGTCGTCGGACACCAGGAAATCCCGGTCCCCGCCCTCGCCGGAGCCCACGGCGTCCAGGTGCGCTTCCGCTACGTCGCCTCCTGGGGCGACCTGTGGGAGATCGACAACGTCCGCATCGGCCCGGCGTCGCTCATCAAGATCCCCGGCGGCGTGGTCGCCGGGCACACCCGTGACGCCAACACCCACCGGGGCGTCGGCGCCGCCACCGTCACCAACGCGGCCGCACCGGCGGAGAAGGCCACATCGAGCAGTGCGTCGAGCGACCCCGAACTCGGTGACGGCTTCTACCAGCTGTTCACCGAGAACGCCGGCGTGAAGGCGCTCACCGCGTCCCGCGTGCACTACAGCAGCACCACCCTGCGGGTCAGGGCCGCCGCGGACAAGGTGACCCGGGCCGATGTCTCCCTCAAGGCGGGCCGGATCCGCGTCAGCCGCACCGGCCTGAGCGGGTCGACCGCCCTCGGCCACACCACCGCCACCCGGGTGACCGTCACCAACACCGGCTCCGCGCCGGCGAAGGTCTCGTTCTCCGAACGCGCGGCACCCGCCGCGGACGCGGCGGCGCGCGCCGCCACCCCGACGCGGACCGTCAAGGCCCGGGTGAGCCCCCTGCGCGACATCCCGGGCGGACCAGCCGCCGCGCCGCACCACCGCACCTCCGCGCCCGCTGCCGGGTCGCCCTGGCAGCAGTTGGCGGACCTGCCCGCGGGCGTGGAGGACAGCGCCGCGTACGCCGGCTCGGACGGCACCCTGTACTCGGCCTTCGGGTTCGACGGCACCGCGGACGCGACCGGCATGTACGCCCTCGACCCGTCCTCCGGGGCGTGGACCCGGAAGGCAAGCCCCCACGACGTGCGGGAAGCACCCGCGTACGCCACGATCGGCGGCAGGTTCTACGCCACCGGCGGCTGGGGCTCCGACTACCTGCCCGACCCCCGCACCGAGGTCTACGACCCCGCGACCGACGTCTGGAAGACCGTCGCCGACAACCCGGCACCGCTCGCCGGCGCGGGCACCGCGGTCCTCGACGGCGACCTGTATGTCGTCGGCGGCTGCCTGTACACCTGCGGATCGACGCAGGTGGAGAAGTACGACCCGAAGTCCGACACCTGGAGCCGCGCCGCGGACTACCCGGTGCCGACCTCCTGGCTCGCGTGCGGGGGGCTGCGCGGAAAGGTGGTCTGCGCCGGCGGGTACGACGGCGAGAGCTCGCACACCGCCACCTTCTCCTACGACCCCAACGCCGACAGCTGGACCAGGCTCGCCGACCTGCCCGAGGACGCCTGGGGCACGGCCTACGCGGCCGCCGACGGCCGGCTCGTGCTCTCCGGGGGCGTCGTCGACGACTCCAACGCCGTCACCAACGCCACCTACGCCTACGACCCGGAGGCCGACGTCTGGTCGCAGCTCCCCGCCTCCAGCACCCCCGGGTACCGCGGCGCGAGCACCCTGGGCCTCTACAAGGTCGGGGGCAACGACGGCAACGGCGCCACCTCACCGCCGCTGACCGGCGTCGAGCTGCTGCCCGGCTACGACCAGACGGAGGCCACCAGCGTGCCGTGGCTGACCGAGACTCCGGCCACGTTCACCCTCGCGCCCGGCGCCTCCAGGACGGTGACCGTGCGGTTCGACCCCGCGACCGGGCGGATCACCCGGCCGGGCACCTACACGGCCACCGTCGTGCTCGGCACCACCAACACCCCGTACCCGGCCCTCGACCTCCCCGCCACCCTGCACGTGCGGCCCTCCGCCGGCGCAGCCCGGCAGACCACAGGTGCCACTGCCGGAGGGGGTGGGCGACTGGCCCGCTGACCCGTCACCGCCCGACCGTCGCGTACCGGTACTCACCTGTACCGGTACGCGGCGGCCCTTCTCCGTGCCACGGCCGGTGTCCTGCCGCACCCGCTGACGTCAGCGCAGGTGGGACGTGTCGTTGAAGAGGCGCAGCGAGGCGCTGCCGTCCGGGTAGTAGGCGATGACAGAGGCCGAGGCGGGCGACAGCTCCATGCGGAAGAGGGCCTCTGGCGGTGCGCCGAGCGCCTGCCGGACGAGTGTCTTGATGGGCGTCACATGGGTGACGGCGAGGACGGTGCGCCCCACGAAGCGCGTGCGGAGGGCGGCGAGCGCGGCCTCGACCCGCTCGCCGAGCGCGCCGAAGCTCTCCCCTCCGGTGGGCGGGGCCCAGGGCGAGGACTGCCACGCGGCCAGGTCCGCGGGGTGGCGCTCGCGGACCTCGGCGAAGGTGAGCCCCTCCCACGCCCCGAAGTCGGCCTCGCGCAGGGCGTCTTCGACGCGGACGTCGAGTCCGGTCAGCGCGGCGACCGCGCCCGCCGTCTCGACGCAGCGCCCGAGGGGCGAGGAGACCACGGCCTGGATGCCGCCGCGCGCCGCGAGTCCGGCGGCGGCCGCCGCCGCCTGCCCCCGGCCGGTGGCCGACAGGCACGGGTCGCCGCCGCCGCTCCCGGAGAACCGCTTCTCCGGGGTGAGGGCCGTCTCGCCGTGGCGCAGCAGGACCAGCACGGTGGGGGCGCCCGCCTCGGCGGCGGCGCTCCAGCCGGCGGTGGTGTCCTGCAGGGGTGTCCGGTCGGGCTGCGGGGTGTTCACGGTGCCTCCCTGGGTTGCGTTCGGTGTGCGGGGGCGGGCCCCCGCGGACGGGCCACGGGCGCGTGCGGCGGGCGGCGTTACAGTGGCCGCCAGCAGCAGCGACGTTGAGGAGCAAGATGCCGAAGAACGGCCGGCTGAGTGAACTCCCCCTCGCCAACGTGAGGTTCGCTCGGCCAACCGCCAAGCTGGCGGAGTGCAGGCGCTTCTACCACGAGGTGCTCGGGCTCCCGGTGATCGCCGAGTTCTCCGGGCACGCCGGATACGACGGAGTGGTGATCGGACTGCCGGACGCCGCCGTCCAGTTGGAGCTGGTCCACGACGGCGGTGCCGTACCTGAGCCGTCGCCGGAGAACCAGGTCGTGCTCTACCTCGGGGACACCGCCGCGGTGGAGACCGCGGCCGCGCCGGTGCTCGCGGCGGGCCACGGCTCCGTGGTGACGGCCAACCCGTACTGGTCGGACCGCGGCGCGGTCGCCTTCGAGGACCCCGACGGCTGGGTCGTGATCCTCGCCCCCTGGGCCTACGGGCAGGAGAGCTGACACGCGTCCCCCGGGGGACGCGCCACGCCGCCGCGGGTCAGGTCTCCGCGGTGTCCCCCTCCGGTGGGGCGCTCCCGCGCGGGGTGTCCCCCTCCCGGCCGGCTTCCCGGCCCGCGCCGCGCTTCCTGACCGCCGCGGCGACCAGCAGCGGCAGCCGGCCGGCCAGCACCAGGAGGCTGAGGGCCACGCCGAAGCCGATGGCGGCGGCGCCGACGTAGAGGCTGCCGGGGGCGCCCCAGACGCCGGGGTCGGCGAGCGCGCCGAGGATCAGGCCGCCGATCAGCGACGAGCCCTGCATG
Source organism: Streptomyces sp. NPDC047002 (assembly GCF_040704505.1). Lineage (NCBI taxonomy): Bacteria > Bacillati > Actinomycetota > Actinomycetes > Kitasatosporales > Streptomycetaceae > Streptomyces > Streptomyces sp. NPDC047002. Next base: position 24,140 of record NZ_JBEYWC010000006.1, on the reverse strand, counting down.
ATCAGCCCGTACACGGACATGATGCGGCCCCGCATCGTGGGTTCGCTGCGCTGGAGCAGCAGGGTGCTTGTGCTGGCCGTCGTCGCGGCGATGGCGCCGCCGAGCGGGAACATGATGACGATGGCGAGCCACGGCACGCGCGTGAGGGCGAGCGCGCACATCGAGAGGGCCAGCACGAGGACATAGGTCCGCTGGGTTCTGTCGGTGACCTGGCGGGTCGTCGCGATGAGGAACGACGAGACGACGGCGCCGATCGAACTCACCGTCAGCAGTGTGCTGGTGAGCCCGAGCCCGCTGTGCAGGGTGTTGGTGGCGAGCAGCGGCAGTGTGACGTCGAAGTTGAGCGCGAACACCGCCATGACGGCGAGGATCACCAGCGGCGCCATGACGGTGGGCCGGGTCCGCAGCTCCGAGAGCCCCTCGCGGACCAGCGCCCTGCGCGAGTCGGCCTGCGGCACGACCGGGCGCACCTTCATCCTGACGAGGATGAAGAGGACCACACCGAACGAGAGGGCGTTGATCAGGAAGGGCGCCGGCAGCCCCCAGGCCGCCACGAGCACCGGCGCGAGGCCCACCCCCACCGCCCGCGTGCCCTGGAACACGGCGCTGCTGAGGGCCACGGCACTCGGCCGCGTCTCGTCGTCGACGAGTTCGGCGACGAGGGCCTGGCGGGCGGGCGAGTCCACGGAGTTGGTCATGCCGAGGACGAAGGCGGCGACCCAGACGACGGGGAGGCTGATCGCGCCGGCCCAGGTGGTGAGCCCGAGCCCGAGCGCCACCATCCCCGACACGGTCTGGGTGACCAGCAGCACCTTGCGCTTGTCCCGGCTGTCCGCGATGGCCCCGCCCCACAGGGTCAGCAGGATCGGCGCCGACTGGACGGCGGACGTCACACCGAGCATGAAGCCGTCGTTGGGCGCGAGCACCTGGACGACCAGCCAGATCTGCCCGGTGAACTGGAGCCATGTGCCGATCAGGGAGACGGTCTCCGCTATCAGGTAATTGCGGTACTGCCGGACTCTGAGCGCGCGGAGCGCCGTGCTGAAGCGCCCCTGCTGCGCCGCCTGCGCCTCGGTGGGTTGCGCCGTCTTCCTGTTCAACGGGGAACCCGCAGGGAGGAGAATGCTTCGACGAATTTCACCAGCTCGTCACACATTATTTCACAGCGCCTTACCACATTGCCGGGTTTGATTTGCCCGGTCTCTTCGTCGAAGTCCGCTTGCGAACTCGCAACCTGCATGGGAACGGCCCATCCGGAGAGTGCCTTCACCACGGAACGCAGATGTTCGCACGCAATGGTCGCACCCCGCTCTGAACCCGCGTTGGCGAGCAGCGCGACCGGTTTGTTCTCGAACGCGTCGGCTTCCAGATGGTCGAGGGCGCTTTTGAGCAGGCCGGAGTAGCTCGAATGGAAAACAGAGGTCGCCAGCACCACTCCGTCCGCGGCCGCGACGCGGGCGCGCAGCTCCCTGCCACCCTCGTGCGGATAGACCCCTCCCCTGCCGTAGGCCTCGGTGTCGAGCATGGCGAGGGGGATGTCCCGCAGGTCAAGCACGTCGACTTCACAGCCGTTCACCCGCAGTAGGTCAGCCACCGCCCTCGCGAGCCGGCGGGACCACGCCGCGGGGCTCGGGCTTCCCAGTATGCAGAGAATCTTCACCGGATATCCTTTGCTCGGCTGCGGATCGGCCACTTCTGCGACTGCTGGGCGATTCCCGGACGCCGCGTTCCGTGGCTCGCTCTAGGACGAGAACCAGATTCTGGGCCATCTTCGGGTGAAAGAGATCAAAGTCGACATTCTCGACTCCAGGGAAGCATCTGTGGGGGGAATGCGGATATCCCGGGTTACTCCCCGGTCACACCACCCGAGGCAGGATGCAACACCTTCCGCTTGCACGACAGACGGTTTCTGGCCAGCGACCTGGCTCATTTTCACCTGTTCGCCAGTCGCGTCGATCACCTTATGGTTGAAGCGAATCCATTCATCAGGCCGTCAGAAAGGCGCGCGAATGAGTGGCGAAACCCAGGAAATGAACACTCGTCACAATGTGTCCGGGTCGGTTCGAATCCGCGGAGTTACTCCCGTTCCGCTCGACCTGGGACTCGACAGCCCGGTGACCGTCAGAGCGATCACGTTCGAGGGCCTGAGCGACGGACGGGAGCACCTCGCCCTCAGCCTCGGCGAACCCCAGGCGGTCCCGCTCGTACGGCTGCACTCCGAGTGCCTCACGGGAGACGTGCTCGGCTCCCTGCGCTGCGACTGCGGTCCGCAGCTGCGCGAGGCCCTCACCCGCATCCACGACAGGGGCGGCTACCTCGTCTACCTCCGCCAGGAGGGCAGGGGAATCGGGCTCTACAACAAGCTCGACGCGTACCGCCTCCAGGACGAGGGACAGGACACCTACACCGCCAACCTCTCGATCGGCCGCAGGGCCGACGAGCGCGACTACACGGCGGCCGCGGAGATCCTGCGCGTCCTGGGCACAGCCGAGATCGACCTGCTGACCAACAACCCCGACAAAGTACGTCAGTTGACATCGCTCGGGATCCGGATCCGGCACGCGGTGCCCACCGGGGCCCATGTCAACCCGAACAACTACCGCTATCTCAGCGCGAAGGTTTCCGAGACCCAGCACACCATCGACATCGAAGGAATGGCCCTGTGATGCACCATTCCGGTCCCATCAGCGGGATCGCCGCGTTCGCCGGCACGTACGTCGCCACGGCGGGTTACGACAACCAGGTCATCCTCTGGGATGCCGCGAGCAAGCGGCCGCTGAGCCGCTCCGTCCACGACCACCTGGCCAACCAGGTGTCGTTCAGCCCCGACGGCGCGTACCTGCTCACCTCGTCGAGCGACTACACGGCCCGCCTGTGGTCGCTGCCCGACCTCAAGCTCGTCAGCGTCCTCTCCGACCACGAGGACGACGTGGAGATGTCGGTCTTCCACCCGGCGGAGCCGCTGATCGCGACGGCCTCACGCGACCACCATGTCCGCGTCTACGGCTTCGACGGCAGCCTCAAGGCCGTCTTCGAGGGGCACACCGCCGATGTCATCTCGGTCGAATGGTCCCCGGACGGCAAGGAGTTGATCTCGTCGAGCGACGACGGGACCGTCAAGCGGTGGTCGCTCGCCACCGGCACCATGGTGAAGGACGTCGACCTCGGCGGGGTCGAGACGGACACCGTGGCCCTGGCCTCCACCGGGACGGTGTACGCGGGCAACGACGACGGCGAGATCGTGGTGGTCGAGGAGACCGGCACCACCGCGCACCCCGCACACGACGCCGGCATCAAGCGCCTCGTGTACAACGCGGCCCGCGAACTCATCGTCAGCCTCAGCTACGACCGCAAGCTGCGGGTCTGGGACGTCTCGGGCCAGGACCTCCGCGAGGTCGCCTCCTCGTCGCTGCCGAGCGACGTGTGGCCGCGCTCCTGCGCCTTCCTCGACGACACGACCCTGGTGTTCGCCACCTTCGGCTCCTCGTACGCGACGTACGACATCGCGGCCGAGGAGTGGGACCTCGCCGGTGTCGAGCCGACGTTCGGTGTGAACGCCGTTCTCCGCCACCAGGGTTCGACCCTCACCATCGGCGACGCCGGGCTGCTGTGGCGGGACGGCCGGGAGGTGGCGCGCACCGGGAGCCTGTGCAACTTCCTCACCGCGGTCGGCGACCGTGTCCTCACCGGCGGCCAGATGGGCACGGTCTTCGACGCCCTCACCGGCAGCCCCGTACACCAGCACAGGTCCCCGCTGAACTGCGGCGCGGCCTTCGACCGCGCCGGCCGCAGGCACGTCGTGATCGGCACCTACACGGGCGAGGGGCTGGTGTTCTCACTCGGCGACGACGGCGCCTTCACCCTGGAGGCGACGCTCCCGCTGCACGCCAACGCGGTCAAGGGCGTGGCCACCGCGGGCGGTGTCATCTTCTCCGTGAGCGCGGACGCGGAGGCGGCCTGGTTCTCGACCGAGACGCTCGAAGAGATCGCCCGGGTCCCCGAAGCCCACGACAAGATCGCCAACGGCTGCGCAGGCACGGCGACCGGCGAGTTCGTGAGCATCAGCCGCGACCTCAAGCTGCGGATATGGACCGGCGGCACGGCGGACGTGGTGGACACACCGCACGACCACTCCATCAAGAGCATCAGCACGTCCGCTGACGGCCGTTACATCGCCACCGGCGGCTACAACGGCCTGGTGGCGCTCCACGACCGCGCCACGGGCGAGTGGCCCGTCGTGGTCAGGCCCACCACGGCGGGCATCTCCTCGATCTGCTTCGACGGGGACGGCGACCGCTTCCTCGCCGGGTCGTACGACGGCTCGGTGTACCCGGTCGAGGTGCCGTCGTGACCGTGGGCAGCGCCCCGACCACCAACCCCAACCTGCTGGACGACCGGGCCGCCATGGGCCTGCCGCACACCTTCGTGTCCCGGCTCGACCCCGCCGACATCCGCGCGGCGTACGGCAGGCTGAGCGGCACGGACCCGGCAGGACTCGCGGAGATCGCCGAGGACGGGGACCGCCCGTTCGCCGACCGCTGGACGGCGGGCTCGCTGCTCGCGCTCGCCGGCGACCCCCGCATCGACCCCGAATCCCCCGCCATGGCGGCGATTTCGGGCGGCCGGGCCGCCATCGGCCTGCCCGAGGCCGACGTGGAGGGCGTCACCGCCCGGTGGAGCCATGTGGGGGTGCGGTCCGAGTGGATCGCCAAGGAGACCCCGCGCCACCCGGTGGACATGGCGCCCTTCCGGCTCGCCCGCTACCCCGTCACCAACCTGGAGTACCGGGGCTTCCTCGCCGACACGTCCGCCGCATGGCTGCCCACCTCCTGGCAGTTCGGCGTCTACCCGGCACACCTGGCGAACCACCCGGTGTGGACCGTGCCCCCCGAGGCCGCGGACGCCTACGCCGCGTGGCTGGCGCGGCGGACCGGCCGGCCCTTCCGGCTGCCGACCGAGGCCGAGTGGGAGTACGCGGCAGGCGCGGGCCGCGCCCACCCGTGGGGCGAGGCCTTCGCCGCCGACGCCGCCAACACCGTGGAGCAGGGGCCGCTCAGCACGACCCCGGTCGGCATCTACCCCGCGGGCCGGGGCCCGTTCGGGCTGAGCGACATGGGCGGGAACGTCGAGGAGTACGTCTCGGACGACTACCGGCCCTACCCCGGCGGCGCGTTCGTCGCCGACGACCTGCTGACGGACGCCGAGTCCTATCGCGTGGCGCGCGGCGGCAGCTTCACCCGCTATGGGGACCTGACCCGCTGCAGCCGGCGCCACGGCTGGTACCGCAAGCCCATCTACGCCATGGGCTTCCGCCTCGCGGAGGACGTGTGAACAGCACAGAGCGAACAGTGGAACCCATCGACACACCATGGGTGCCGGTGGACACCGCGGTGGACTACCTCGGGGTGGAGCGGCGCCACCCCGCCTTCCGCGCCTTCGGCGCCCGGCTCGGCGGCACCCCGCTCATCGAGGCGCCGGGGCCCGCGGGCGGCGCCGCAGTCCTCGCCAAGTGCGAGTGGCACAACCCCGAGGGATCCATCAAGGACCGGGTCGCGTACGCGCTGGTCGGCGCGGCCCTCCAGGCGCACGGGCAACGGCCGGTGGAGGAGCTGCGCGTACTGGAGTACTCGGGCGGCAACCTCTCCCGCGCCCTGTCCGGCCTCTGCCGCGACCTCGGGATCGCCGCCCGGTTCGTCCTCTCGTCCGCGAGCCCGCGCAGCCTCCTCGACACCCTGGAGGAACGGGGCGCGCGCTTCGACCTCGTCGAGGCGGACCTGGGCTTCATCGAGGTCATCAGGACCGCGCTCGCCGTCGCCGAGAAGGAGCCCGACTGGACCCTCCTCTACCAGCACCGCAACTCCGCCAACCCGGCCTTCCACGCCCGCACCACGGGCGCCGAGATCCTCGACGCGCTACCTGCCGTGTCCGGCGGGCGCACACCGGAGGCCTGGGTGGCCTCGATCGGCACGGGCGGCACCCTGATCGGGGTGCTGCGCGCGCTGCGCGGCCGCTTCCCCGGAGTCCGCGCGGTCGGCGTCTGTCCGAGCGAACTCCCCTACGGCAGCGAGGAACCGCCCAACGGGCTGCCCAAGTACGGCGGTTCCGGCGGCTTCGGCCACGGGCTCAAGCAGCCCTTCGTGGCCGCGTACGACGCGGAGATCGAGCACAGGAACGTGTCGTATCCGCAGTGCCTCGATCTCATGGCCGAGTACCGCGACCTCACCGGTGTGCGCATCGGCAGCTCGGCCGCCGCCAACTGGGCCGTGGCCAGGGAGATCGCCGCCTCGCTCCCCCCGTCGTCCACCGTGCTCACCGTCTTCCCCGACGCGGGCACCCCGGAGGAATGGGAGCGTATCGGCTGATGGCCACCACCGGTGGACACCCGGAGACGGAGACCTACCGCGAGCTGCTGCGCCGCTCGTTCCACGACCTGTACGTGAGCGAGGACGACCGCTGGACCGACGAGCCCGCCATGCGGCACCTGGTGGAGCTGGTCCTGGCGCGACTCGCCCCCGACAGCAGGGTCCTCGACGTCGGCGCAGGACGCGGCAGGGACACCGGGGTCCTGCTCGCCGCGGGCCACCGGGTCACCGCGGCCGACCTGGTCGAGCTGCCCGAGTGGGCCGATATCACGGCCCGTTGGGGCGACCGGGTGCGCTTCTCCGTCGGCGACGTACGCGCCCTGCGCGACGAGGGGGCGTACGACGCCGTGCTGGACAACGGGGTGCTGCACCACCAGCTCCCCGAGGACCAGCCCGCGCACCTCGCAGCGCTGCACGCGCTGCTGCGCCCCGGCGGGCTGCTCGGCGTCAGCCTGTTCGTGCGCGGGGAGCAGGAGTCGGAGGGGAGGCTGCACGTCCTCGACGACGGGCGGCTGTCCCGCGAGTTCACCGAGCCCGAGGCCCGTTCGCTGCTGGCCGGGGCCGGCTTCACCGTCGCCTCGGCCCTGCGGGTCGCCAGAGGCCGCCCCGGCTGGGCCTACCTCCTCGTGCTGGCCCGGCGCTCCGGCGACTGAGCGGCGGCGGCAGTCCCGTACCCGCCACCAGACCCCTTGGAGGTCATGTTGCACACCCGACGGGAGAACGTGCTGTTCATCGACCGGGTCGGCTACGACTGGTACCGCATGCCGGACGGCGGGCCCGTGCTCGACCCGGAGCGCTACCGGGTCACCCTGCTCACCCGGCCCGGGCTCGGGGACCGGGCGAGGCCCGGCGAGTGCGCCGAGGTGATGACGCTCGACATCGGCGACGACGGACTGCGCGACGGCATCGCCGAGGCCGTGCACCGCAGGGTCGGCCTCGACCGCGTCCTGGCCTTCACCGAGGGGCTCCTGCTGCCGGTTGCCCGGCTGCGGGACCGGCTGGGGATCCCCGGCCCCTCAGCCGACTCCGTCGTCCCCTTCCGCGACAAGTCGGCCATGAAGGCCGTCGCGCGCGGCGGCGGCCTGCCCGTCGCCGAGTGGGCCGAGGTGGACACCGCGGCCGAGGCGCTGCCCCTGCTCGCGGCCCACGGCAGGATCGTGCTGAAACCGCGCGCGGGCTACGGCTCCGCGGGACTGCACATCGTGTCCGACGAGGCGGAGTTGCGGGCACTCGACGCCGACCGGGCAACCGACCTGACGTACAGCCAGGCCGAGCAGTTCATCGACGCGCCCATGGTGCACATCGACGCCGCGGTGTTCCAGGGCAGGCTGCACACCGTCGTACCGTCCCGCTACCTGACCTCGACGCTCGCCTTCACCGAGGGCAGGCCCCTGTCCACCGTCACCCTCGACGACCCCGAACTGGTCGCGCGGTGCGTCCGGTTCACGGAACAGGTGGTCGAGGCGTTCAAGGTCACCGACAGCGTGCTGCACCTGGAGGCCTTCCTGACGGACGACGGCCGGCTGGTCTTCAGCGAGGTGGCCTGCCGGGCAGGCGGCAGCAGCATCGGCGCGATGGTCAGGTCCGTCACGGGCGTCAGCATCCACGAGGCGATGGTGCGCCTGGCCCTCGGCCAGGCGCCGACCACCGCCTACCCGCGCCGCGGCGCGGCCGCCGGGATGCTCCTCGTCTACGGCAGGCACGGCAAGGTCGCCCGCATCGACGACGACGCGGTCCCCAGGAAGTGGCTCGTCGAGCGGCGGCTCGCCGTGGAGCCCGGCCAGTGGTTCAGGCCGGCGCACATGGCGGGCGGCGGCCTCGCCACCTATGTCGTGACCGGTGCGACGCAGCGCGAGGTGCGCGAGCGCCTGGCGTTCGTCGAGGCCCACACCACGGTCGAGTACGCCGCGGACGAGCACGACCCGGAGGACGTCTGATGGACAGCCCGGCACCCGTCAGAAAACCGGGAGGCGCCCGGTGAGCGCCCTGAAGGCCGCCTGGCGCAGGATGCACGAGGACCTCGCGGTCGTGGTCGAGCGCGACCCCGCCGTGCACCGCAAGCGCGAGGCGCTGCTCTCGTCGTACCTCCCCGCGCTGTGGCTGCACCCCCTGGCCCACCGGCTGCACGGCGCGGGCCACCGCTGCACCGCCCGGATCGTGTCGCTGCTCGGCAGGGCCCTGTCGGGGGGCGTCGAGATCCACCCGGGGGCGCGGCTCGGCCGCCGCTTCTTCGTGGACCACGGGGCCGCCGTGGTGATCGGCGAGGACGCCGTGATCGGCGACGACGTCACGCTCTACCACCAGGTCACCATCGGCGCCGTCGGCTGGTGGCGGGACCGCGGCAGGCCGCCGGGCGAGCGCCGCCATCCGACGCTCGGCGACCGCGTGGTGGTCGGCGCCAACGCCTCCGTCCTCGGCCCGGTGCACGTCGGCGCGGACTGCCTCGTCGGGGCCCACGCCCTCGTGGTCACCGACGTCCCGGCCGCAAGCCGCGTCCTCCCCCCGCCCAGCCGCATCCACCCGGCGCCCGCACCGGCGCCCCGCCCAGCCGACGCCCTCACCGGCACCGCGCCCGCCGACCCGGCGGCCGCAGGACAGCCGGCGAGGACGCCATGGCAGAACGGATCACCGCGCCGATGACCCTCCACCCGCGCGCCCCCGCGCCCGTACGCCCTCCACAACAGCCGCCGCCCGCGCGCCCCCACGTGCTGCTGTCCGCGGCCGTCAGCCTCGACGGCCGCCTGGACGGCGCGGGGCCGCAGCGCCTTCTCCTCTCGGGCCCCGAGGACCTCGACCGGGTCGACGAGGTGCGGGCGGGCGCCGACGCCATCCTGGTGGGGGCGGGGACGCTGCGCCGCGACAACCCCAGGCTCCTGGTGCGTTCCGCCGCCCGCCGGGCCGCCCGTGCCGCCCGCGGCCTGCCGCCGCACCCGCTGCGGATCACCGTCACGGCGACCGGGGACCTCGACCCCTCCCTGCGCCTGTGGCACGAGGGCGGGGACCGGCTGGTCTTCACCGTGGACGCGGTGGCGGGCGGGCTCCGCCGCCGCCTCGCCGGCCTCGCCGAGGTGGTCGGCACGGGCCCCTCGCTCGACTGGGACCGCGTACTCGACGAGTGCGGAAGCCGCGGCGTGCGGCGGCTGATGGTCGAGGGCGGCGGCTCCGTCCACACCCAGCTCATGTCGCGCGACCTCGCGGACGAACTGCACCTGGCGGTCGCGCCCGTCCTGGTCGGCGAGGCGGGCGCACCCGCCTTCCTCGCCCCTGCCCCCTACCCGGGCGCCGGCCGCACCTCGCGGATGCGGCTGCTCGGCACCGCACGCGTCGGAGACGTCGTCCTGCTCCGCTACGCGCCGAAGGAGCGTACGTGATGCCGGAAGCCCCCCGGGAACCCACGCGGAAAACCCCCCGGGAGCCCACCCGGAAAACCGGCCGGGAAACCGCCCGGAAATCCGCTGGGGAAGACGCGGACATCGCATGGCTGACCCGCGCGATCGAGCTGTCGCGCCGATGCCCGCCGTCCGACGGCGCGTACTCGGTGGGCGCGATCGTCGTGGCCGGCGACGGCAGCGAACTCGGCAGGGGCCACAGCAGGCAGGACGGCGACCCGCACGTCCACGCCGAGGAGGCCGCGCTGGCCGCGCTCGCCCCCGGCCACCCCGCCCTGCCGGGCGCGACCCTCTACAGCACGCTCGAACCCTGCTCGCAGCGCGCGTCCAGGCCCCGCCCCTGCGCCCGCCTCATCCTGGACTCGGGCATCCGGCGCGTGGTCATCGCCTGGCGCGAACCCGCGACCTTCGTGGCGGACTGCGTAGGCGTCGAACGCCTGCGGGAAGCCGGGATCACGGTCGTGGAGATCCCCGCCCTGGCCGCCGCAGCCCGCGCGGTCAACGCCCACCTCCCCGACCCGGCGGACGCGGACACCCCGTAGCGCGCGCCCTCAGCGCGGCGCGGGGACGCCGGAGTCGCCGCAGGCCGTCTCGACGGTCGGGAGCCAGTCGACCGCCGAACGCCTCGCCCTCCTCGGCGCCCTCGAAGCGTCCGGCTGACGCCGCGCGCCCCCGGGCGGCCCGCAGGGTCAGCCCTCCCGGCCCCGGCCGGTCCCGCGCCGCCCGGGCTCCGCCGGGGCGGCGGTCGCGAAGATCGGCCAGCCGATCTCGGTACGCCAGCGTGCCTGGTCGGCGGTGTGGTGCCGGTTGACGGGATAGAACTCGTGGATGGGGCCGTCCACGGCCAGGGCATGACGGCCGACATAGTCGGCGAGGGCGCCGTAGGCGCGGTCGACGCCCTGCTCGGGGCCCTCGTGCAGGATGACGGCGAGTTCCACCGGCGGCAGTTCGGTCAGCCGCACCCGGCCGGCCGGCCGCAGACCGGCGGCCACGGGAAGGTACACGGTGGCACTGCCGCGTTCGAGGCTGAACAGCTCGTCGGCGTAGATCCCGCCCGCGGGTCCCGACGGCACCGCGCGCACGGTGTCGAGGAGGGCGTACAGCTCGCCGAGCGCGCCGTGGTACCAGGCGTCGATGTCGGCGACGTCGACGTCCGCCGTGACGGCGGCGGCCCGCCGGGCCGGCAGGCGCCGGTGCTCGACCGGGGCCACGACCTCGGGGTGCTCGATCAGGTCGCGCAGGGAGGCCACGGCGTCCCTGGTGCTCGCCAGCTCGCGTTCGAGCCGTCGCAGATGGCCGCCGATCAGCTCGTTGCGGGCGGCGAGATCGGAGGTGTGCAGGACGGCGCGGATGTCGTCGAGCGGCATGCCGAGGTCGCGGAAGCGGCGGATGATCTGCGCGGTGGGGATCTGGGCGAGGGCGTAGCGCCGGTAGCCGGAGGCGCGGTCGATCCGCGCGGGCTCCAGCAGGCCCTGCTCGTGGTAGTGCCGCAGCGCCTTCACGCTCAGGTGCGTGGCCCGTGCGAAGTCCCCGATCGACAGCAGCTCGGTCATCCCACCAGTGTGGACTCTCCCCCAGGGGGAGACACCAGGACAGGGCGGCCCTTGACCCTCCGGCCGCGGCAGCGCCGACGGTGGTCACACCCCCGGAAGCACCGGGCCGGAAGGAGAGACATGGCCACCACCGAGATCCCCCTGGCCGGAGTCGTCGCCGAGCACCTCCGCGCGGTCAACGCCTTCGACCTCGAAGCCGTCATGAGGACCTTCGCGCCGGACGCGTACGTCAACGACAACCGGCGCGAGATCCGCGGCGCCGCAGCGGTCCGCCAGTGGGTGCAGAAGGAGATGGTCGGCGACCACGTCACCATCGACCCCGTCGAGGTCCTCGACCACTACGGCGACGTCATCGTCCGCGGCCGCTACGACGGCGACTACGACAAGACGGGCCTGCCCGACGAGCTCGTCATGACCAACTACTTCTCCGTACGCGATGCCCGGATCGTCTCCCTCACCGTCATCTTCAACCAGCCCTCCCCGTACGGCACCCCGCCCGCATGAGCGACCACCCCGGCCCACGGCGGCCGGGGTGGCTCCCGTCCCCCTCAGGCGCCGGGGCCGCGGTGCCAGGCGCGCGGGTCGGCGTAGGCGGAGTGGCGCTCGATCCGGCGCCGGCCCGCGAGGGGACGCGCGCCGTGCGCCGGCAGGTGCGGTTCCGCGTCGAAGACGCCGGCCCGCGAGTGCAGTACGGCGATGAGCGCCGCCAGTTCCTCGGCGCCGTGCCGAGCCCCGGTGCACCCGCAGGAGATCGGATACGGTCGTCGCCTGCTCGTCCATCGTGTTCCTCCGGTCGTGCTGTCGGGCGGGTGGGGTGTGCACAGGTGCCTCACTGCGGCGGGTTGCCGTGCTTCCTGCCGGGCAGCGAGGTGGACTTCGCGGCCGGCATCGCGACCGTGGCGCACGGCACCCTGCGGGTGTCGCGCGGGTCGATCACGTCGTCCACCAGGCCGCGCTCGGCTGCGAAGTACGGATGGACCAGCTCCTCGCGGTACTGCTGGATCTTCTGGCGCCGCATGCTCTCGGGGCCCTCGGCCGCGGCGATCTCCCGCCGGAACACCACGTTCGCCGTGCCCCTGAGGCGGCCGGGCGGTTTCGTGGTCGACTTCGGCCCCCGCGAAGTCTGCCGGCGACGAACCCAGCTCACCGGAGAGCTCCCGCTGCCGGCCAAGGACACCGGCGGCAAGGGCATCGACGCACTGCTGCGCCTGTGCAACTTCGCCACCGCGGAGACCGAATGCCTCGCCATCGCCTGGCTCATCGGCTGCCTCGGACCCTCCGTACCCGTCCCCGCGCCCTTCCTCACCGGCCCCCAGGGCGCGGGCAAGTCGACCGGCGGCCGGATGCTCGTACGGATCATCGAGGGCGTGACCGGCGACCTGCGACGCGCCCCCGAGGACGAGGAGAACCTCATCGCCGCCGTCACCGCCGGATGGGTCACCGCGCTGGACAACCTCTCCCACATGACGCCGGACCTGTCCGACGCCATGTGCTGCATCGTCACCGGAGCCGAGAACGTCAAGCGCGCCCTGTTCACGGACGGGGGTGTCTTCCGCGCCCGCTACCGCCGCCCCCTCCTCCTCACCGGCATCGACGTCGGCGTCATCCGCCCCGACCTCGCCGAGCGGCTCCTGCCGCTGCGACTGGAGCGGCCCCGCGTCCGGCGCACCGAGGCAGAGCTGTGGACGGAGAACGCGGAAGTCCTGCCCGTCGTGCTCGGCTCCCTCCTCGACCTCACCGTCAAGGTCCGCGCCGCCGACGCCGAGACCCCGACCGACCTGCGGATGGCGGACTTCGCCCACCTGTGCGCACAGCTCGACACCGCAACCGGCCTCGGGGCCCTCGCGGCCTACCGGGCCAGCCTCGACGACCTTCCCCGGAAACCCAGCATGGAGTCGTCCATCTATCTCGGCAGCGATGGCTGGTGGCACAGCCACGTGACGATGGGCGTGAAAAGCGACGGCAGCCCCGACCGGCGCCACCGCCGCGCGAAGTCCGAGCCCGCGATCAAGCGCAAGGTGAAGGAGCTGGAACGCCAGCGGGACCAGGGCCGCGCACCCGCGGCGGGCCGTAAACCGACCGTCGAGGCGTGGATGGGGACCTGCCTCACAGGCCCGGCTGAGACCAGAACTGAGACCCCCGACACCCGCGCGGCACGCGCCCAGCGTCGCCGCCGCATCCGCTGAACCGAAAAGCCCAGCTCAGACACTGTCTGAGCTGGGCTTGAGGTGAGCCGCCTTCGGGATTCGAACCCGAGACCTACGCATTACGAGTGCGTTGCTCTGGCCAACTGAGCTAAGGCGGCCTGCCGGTCGCACCATGGTGCGATCAGCGGCGACGCCAAGTCTACACAGTTCCGCGGGGTGCTCCGCACACCCCGGGGGCGGGGGCGTTCGGGCTGGTCAGGTGCACTTTTTGCCGGATTTGGGGGGTGTGCCGTCGAGGAGGTAGGTGTCGATCGCCGTGTCGATGCAGGCGCTGCCGCGGCCGTACGCGGTGTGGCCGTCGCCGTCGTAGGTGAGGAGGCGGCCGGAGTCGAGCTGGGAGGCGAGGGCCCGGGCCCAGCGGTAGGGGGTGGCCGGGTCGCGGGTGGTGCCGACGACCACGATGGGGGCCGCGCCCTCGGCCTTGGCCGGGTGGGCGGAGCCGGTGGCGCGGGTGGGCCAGTAGGCGCAGTTCAGGGAGGCCCAGGCGAGTCCTTCGCCGAAGACGGGGGACGCCTTCTCGAACGCGGGCAGCGCGGCCTCGACCTGCTGGGGGCTGGTGAAGGCGGGCGGGAGGTCGAGGCAGTTCACGGCGGCGTTGGCATACATCAGGTTCGAGTAGTCGCCCTTCTGGGACCGCTCGTAGTAGGAGTCGGAGAGCGCGAGCAGCATGGCGCCGTCGCCGGTGAGGCCGCTGCGCAGGGCCTGGCGGAGCTGGGGCCAGGAGCCCTTGTCGTACATCGCGGCGATGACGCCCGTCGTGCCGAGCGACTCGGTGAGCTTGCGGCTCTGGCCGGTCGGCAGCGGCCCCCGGTCGAGCTGCTCGAAGAACGCCTTGAGACGGTCCTCCGCTGCCTGCGGCGACGACGTGCCGAGGGGGCACTCGGCCTGCTTGACGCAGTCCCTCGCGAAGGACTCGAAGGCGGTCTCGAAGCCCGCCGTCTGCTGGAGATTGGTCTCCCGCGAGGACAGGGCCGGGTTCATCGCGCCGTCGAGGACGATCCTGCCGGTGTTCTTCGGGTACAGGTCCGCGTAGGTCGCGCCGAGGAACGTGCCGTACGACGCCCCCACGTACGACAGCTTCTTGTCGCCGAGGACCTGGCGGAAGATGTCCATGTCGCGGGCGGCCTCGACCGTGGAGACGTGCGGCAGCAGCTTCGCGGCGCGCGTCTCGCAGCCGTGGGCGAACTTCTTGTACGCGTCGGTGAGCGCCGTCACCTCCTGCGGGTCGTCCGGCGTCTGGTCGACCTCGGTGTACGCGTCCATCTGCGGGTTCGTCAGGCAGTCGACCGGCCGACTGCGCGCCACGCCCCTCGGGTCCATCGCCACCATGTCGTAGCGCGCCCTGACCTGGGCGGGGTAGCCGATCCCCGCGTAGCTCTGCAGGTAGTCGACGGCCGAGCCGCCGGGTCCTCCGGGGTTCACCAGGAGCGAGCCGAGGCGCTTGCCGGGGCCCGTGGCCTTCTTGCGGGAGACGGCGAGGCCGATCTGCGCGCCGTCCGGCTCCGCGTAGTCGAGGGGCGCCTTCATCGTCGCGCACTGGAACCCGGACGCCCCGCACGCGTGCCAGTCAAGCTTCTGGTCGTAGTACCGCGCCGGCGCCTCCCGGTTCGCCGGTCCTGCACCCCGGCTGGGGTCGCTGCCCGAGGAGGACGAGCTACAGCCGGAGAGGAAGAGTCCGGCCGCCGCGAACACGGCGGCGGAGGTACGGAGCAGGCGCCTGGTGTCCATCGGGGGAGCCTAACCGCCCCGCCTGTACGGAACGGCGCAGCGACGCCCGTACGGGTGAGGGCGCCGGGCCGTCCGGCGGGGACGTACGCCTCCTCGGAGCCGGGCCGCCGCCGCTCTCAGCCCCGTCCCGCAGGCCCCTCTCAGCCCCCGCCCCGCAGGGCCATCGTCATCGCCTCGACGGCGAGCAGCGGGGCCACGTTGCGGTCGAGGGCCTCGCGGCAGGCGCCGATCGCGTCGATCCTGCGGAGGGTGCGCTCGGCGGTGGAGGCGCGCGCGACGCGGTCGAGGGCGTCGCGCACGTCCTCGTTGGCCAGCTGGACGCGCGAGCCGAGCTGGAGCGCGAGCACGTCGCGGTAGAAGCCGGTCAGGTCGGTGAGCGCCAGGTCGAGGCTGTCGCGCTGGGTACGGGTCGAACGGCGCTTCTGGCGGTCGGCGAGCTCCTTCATGGCGCCAGCGGTGCCCCGGGGCATCCGGCCGCCGCTCTCCGCGCCGAGCGCCGCACGCAGCTCCTCGGTCTCCCTCGCGTCGGTCTCCTCGGCGGCCTGCTTGGCGTCCTCGCCCGCCGCGTCGACCAGCTCCTGCGCGGCCCGCAGGCACGCGCCCACGTCGTCCACGCGCAGCGGGAGCTTCAGCACCGTGCTCCTGCGGGCCCTGGCCCGCTCGTCCGTGGCGAGGCGCCGCGCCCGGTCGATGTGGCCCTGGGTGGCGCGCGCCGCGGCCCGCGCCACCTCGGGCTCGATGCCGTCGCGCCGTACGAGGACGTCCGCGACGGCGTCCGCCGAGGGCGTGCCGAGCACCAGGAGGCGGCAGCGGGAGCGGATCGTCGGCAGCACGTCCTCCACGGACGGCGCGCACAGCAGCCACACCGTGCGCGGCGCCGGCTCCTCGACGGCCTTCAGCAGCACATTGCCCGCGCCCTCGGTCAGCCGGTCCGCGTCCTCCATGACGATGGCCTGCCAGCGACCGCCCGCGGGCGCCAGCTGGGCGCGCCTGACCAGCTCGCGGGTCTCCTTCACGCCGATGGACAGCAGATCGGTGCGGACGACCTCGACGTCGGCGTGCGTGCCGATCAGCGCCGTGTGGCAGCCGTCGCAGAACCCGCAGCCCGGCTCGCCGCCGAGCGCGCGGTCCGGGCTGACGCACTGGAGCGCCGCGGCGAACGCGCGCGCCGCCGTGTCCCTGCCCGCCCCCGGCGGCCCGGTGAACAGCCAGGCGTGCGTCATCTTCGACGCCTCGGGCGGCTCCTCGCCCCGCTCCGCGGCCGTGACCAGCCTGTCGGCGTCGCGCGCCGCCGCCGCAAGCGACGCGGCGACCCGCTCCTGGCCCACCAGGTCGTCCCAGACCGGCATTCGCGCTCCCAGCTCCGTGCCCCGTGACGCCCACGGCGTCGTGACGCCTCCACGCCACGGCGCCGCGACGTCCGCCGTCCCGCCCCATTGTGGCGGGTGGGTACGACAGTCACGCCCGCGCCGCCGCCGGCCGCGGCCACACCCGCACCGCCGGCCGCGGCCGCGCCGCCGCCGTCAGCGGCGCCCGCCGCGGCCCCTGCCCCTGCCGCCCCTGCCGTCGTCCTCGTCGTCGTGCGGGCCGAGCAGCTCGTCTGCGAGGGTCGGCAGGTCGTCGAGCGGGGTCTCCTCCGCCCAGTCCGACCTGCGGCGCTCGCCTCTGCCGCCGCCCGCGCCGCGGTCGTCGCCCGCGCCTGCGCCCCGGTACCGGGGCATCTCGCGGGTGCGCTCGTTGCCGCTCTCCCCGCCCTCGGACTCGTCCCTGAAGTACCCCTTCGGGAAGCGGTCGGAGGTGCCGGCGCCGCGCTCGGGCTCGTCCCGTACCTGCGGCAGGACAGCGGTCTCGTCGGCCGGGTCCGTGCGGTACTGCGGCAGCACCGCGGTCTCCTCCGCCGCGCGCTCGTCCGCGGAGACCGGAAGCTCCGCGTCCGCGTCCGCGAACCGGGGCAGCGTCGTGGTCTCCTCCTCAGAGGACGGCGCGTCGGACGGTGCGTCCGACGGCGCATCGACGCCCGCCGCAGGAGCCCCGGCCGCGGCCGGCCCGCCCGCCGCCCACGAGGGCCTGCGGCGCGTGCCGGGCTCCGCGTCGGCGGGGCCCTCCGCGGCCGGCGGCTCCGCCTCAGGGTCCCGTACGACCGGGGTCTGGACCGTGGTCTCGTTCGGCGACACAGACGACACACCGGACGGCGGGGTGTCGTCCTCGGCGGACACGCCCTCCTCGCGGGCGGCCGCGGCGGCCTCCTCCGCCTCGCGGCGCCTGGCCTCCTCGGCGCGCAGCAGCGCCTCCTCGGCCTTGCGCTGCTTCTCCAGGCGGCGCTCCGCGTCCTCCTTGCGCTGGCGCGCCTCCTCGGCGGCCCGCTGCCGCAGCCGCTCCTGCTCCGCCTCGTACGCCTCGCGCTCGGCGACGCGCCTGCGCTCGGCCTCCGCGGCCTGCCGCCGCTCCTCCTCGGCGCGCCTGGCCTGCTCCTCGGCCTGCCTGCGCGCCTCGTCCTCGGCGCGGCGCCGCTCCTCCTCGGCCCTGCGGCGCTCGTCCTCGGCGCGCTGCCTCGCCTCTTCCTCCTGGCGCTCGATCTCGCGCTGCCGCGCCTCTTCGAGCTCGCGGCGCTTGCGCTCCTCCTCCTCGGCGCGGAGCCTGGCGAGCTGCTCCTGCCGCTCGCGTTCGAGCCGCTCCTCCTCCGCCTTGCGCGCGGCCTCGCGTGCGGCCTCCTCCTCGGCGCGGCGCCGCGCCTCCTCGACGGCCGCCTTGCGCGCCTCCTCCTGGGCCTTGATCTCGGCCTCGGAGAGCGGCAGCAGCTGGTCGAGCCGGTGGCGTACGGCGGTGGTGACGGCCTCGGGCTCGCGGCCCGCGTCGACCACCAGGTAGCGCGCGGGGTCGGCGGCCGCGAGCGTGAGGAAGCCGGTGCGCACCCGCTGGTGGAACTCGGCGGGCTCGGACTCCAGGCGGTCGGGCGCCTCCGTGAAGCGCTCGCGCGCCGTCGCGGGGTCGATGTCGAGCAGCACCGTCAGGTGCGGTACGAGCCCCTGCGTGGCCCAGCGCGAGATCCTGGCGATCTCCGTGGGCGCCAGGTCGCGGCCCGCGCCCTGGTAGGCGACGGACGAGTCGATGTAGCGGTCGGAGATGACGACGGCGCCGCGTTCGAGCGCGGGCCGCACGACGGAGTCGATGTGCTCGGCGCGGTCCGCCGCGTACAGCAGCGCCTCGGCGCGGTGGGACAGTCCGGTGCTCGACACGTCGAGCAGGATCGTCCGCAGCCGCTTGCCGACAGGGGTGGCGCCCGGCTCGCGGGTGACGACGACCTCGTGGCCCTTGCCCCTGATCCACTCGGCGAGCGCCTCCACCTGGGTGGACTTGCCCGCGCCGTCACCTCCCTCGACGGCGATGAAGAAGCCGGCCGCCGCGGACGCCTGCACCGGTTCCGCGCCGCCGCGCACCGCGTCGAGCAGGTCCTGCCGCAGCGGCACGCCCGACCTGTCGTCGGTCTTGGCGAGGACGACGGCGGCGACGGGCAGCAGCAGCGCGCCGACCAGCATCAGCGTGAAGGCGGCGCCGCCGTGCGCGAAGACGAAGTCGCCGCCCGCGAGGCGGTGCGGGCCGATGGCGGCAGCGACGAGCGGCGCGACGACGGCGGCGACGGCCATGAAGACCCGTACGACCGCCTGGAGGTGGTCGGCGAACCTGGCCCTGCGCCGCTCCTCGGCCTGGAGCTCGACGAGGGTGTGGCCCGCGTTCGCGGCGACACCGGCGGAGAACCCGGCAAGCAGCGCGAGGAACAGCACGGTCGCCGTGTCGGGCACCAGGCCCATGGCGAGCAGCGCGACACCGGTGACGGCGGTCGCGAGGACCATCATGCGGTTGCGGGAGAGCGCGGGCAGCACCTTGGGGCCGCGCCGGATGCCGAGGCCCGTGCCGCCCGCGAGGGCGAGGACGAGCAGCGCGAAGGCGACGGGGCCGCCGCCGAGGTCCTTGGCGTCGAGCACGGACACCGCGACCGCCGAGGTGATCGCCCCCGCGAGGGCTCCGCAGGCGAGGACGAGCAGCGGTACGGCTCCGGTACGGCCGCGGTCCGCGGCGGGGGCGGCGGCCACGGGCGCCGCCCCCGCCGCGTCGCCGCGGGCGCCCGCCTCGGCACCGGCGGCGTCGCGCGCCCGGCCAGCGGCGGCCGGGCGGCGCAGCCCCTCCAGCGGGGAGCGCGGGCGCGGGG
The DNA here is from genome assembly GCF_040704505.1 of Streptomyces sp. NPDC047002. Classification (NCBI taxonomy): domain Bacteria; kingdom Bacillati; phylum Actinomycetota; class Actinomycetes; order Kitasatosporales; family Streptomycetaceae; genus Streptomyces; species Streptomyces sp. NPDC047002. The sequence goes on along the minus strand of NZ_JBEYWC010000006.1, from coordinate 4,694 downwards.
TCCTGCCCTCGGGGATCTCAAGGAGTACGAGCGTGGAGACCGAGGCGGCGAACAGGCCGGCCGCCACGTACGAGGCGAGCGCCACCTGGTGCAGCGAGAACCACTCGACGCCGGTGCCGAGCAGATTGCCGATCAGGGTCGCGACGAGCAGCACGGCTGCCGCTGCCGGCACCGCGAGGAACGAGGTGCGCAGCGACAGCCTGCGCAGCGCGTCGAGGTGGTCGGGCAGCGGCCTGACCGCGTCGCCCTCGGGCGGCGGCGGGGGCAGCAGGGCGGGCGCCGCGCTGTCCTTGGCGACGGTCCAGAAGCGCTCGGCGACCCCGGCGACGAAGACCGTGCTGAGCAGGATCGGCAGCGCGCGGTCCGGCGTCCAGTCGATCCACAGCGGCGCGACGATCAGCAGGGCGAGCCGTACGCCGTCCGTGACGATCATCGTCCAGCGGCGGTCGAGGGGGCCGCCGTCGCGCGGTGGGCGCGGCTTCTTCGCGGCCTTGGGTGCGGTGGCGCCCTTCGCCGAGCCCGCGTCGAGCGTCGGGCGGCTGTCGCCCGGCGCGATCACCGAGGCGCCGGCGGCGGGCCCGCCCGCGGTCTTCCCTGCGGCTCCCGGCTCCCCGGCGTTCCTCGCGTCCTTGCTGGTTGCGTTCGCTGCGCCCTGCGCGCTCTGCGCGTCCTTCGCGTCCTTGCCGCCGTCGGCGGGGCGCGGCCGTCCGCTGCCGGGTGCGAGGAGCGCCGTCAGCGGTCCGAGCAGGACGGCGCCGAACAGCAGCGTCGCCACGACCCGGGCGCCGAACACGGCGGCCACCGCGAACGCGACGCCCCGGTACCCCGACCCGAAAGAGCCGTCGGAGATGGCCGCCTGGAGGGTCAGCACCACCAGGACGAGGACCCCGAGGACGTCACCGATGCCGCCGGCGAACTGCGCGCCCCACAGCCGCCTCAGCGGGGGCAGGCGCAGCAGAGAACGGACGGCGCGCTCCCGTGAGTCTGCGGCAAGTGCGTCGTGGCCGGAGGCGGGGACCACGACCGTTGGCTGCTCGGCTCGCGTCATCCGCCCAGCCTATCGGGACGGCACGGGCGCCCGGAGGCCCCGGCCCGTACGGACGCCGGGGCACGGCGCCCGCCCGCGCGGGGAGCCGCACGCGGCGGGCCCTCCGGCGTTTCTGTGCGAAAACACCCCATCGGCGACCACCTGGACACCCGCCCCGACGCTCCGTCACCGCCCGTGCGTACCGGGTGAGACCGGCGCGGGCGTCAGCCCTCCGCGCCGCCGGAGCCGCCGGCCGAGGCCGAAGCGGCCGCCTTCTTCGCCGTCGTCTTCTTCGCAGCCGACTTCTTGGCGGTCGACTTCGCGGTCGTCGTCTTGGCCGCGGCATTCTTCGCCGTCGACTTCTTCGCCGTGGCCTTCTTGGCCGTGGCCTTCTTCGCCGCGGACTTCTTGGCGGTCTTCTTCGCCGGCCCCTTGGCCCGCCGCTCGGCCAGCAGCTCGTAGCCGCGCTCCGGCGTGATCTCCTCGACGGTGTCGCCGGTGCGCAGCGTCGCGTTGGTCTCGCCGTCCGTCACGTACGGGCCGAAGCGGCCGTCCTTGACGACGACGGGCCGCTCGCTGACCGGGTCGGTGCCCAGTTCCTTCAGCGGCGGCTTGGCGGCCGCGCGGCCCCGCTGCTTCGGCTGCGCGTAGATCGCGAGCGCCTCTTCCAGCGTGATGTCGAACAGCTGCTCCTCGGTCTGGAGCGAGCGCGAGTCCGTGCCCTTCTTCAGGTACGGGCCGTAGCGGCCGTTCTGCGCGGTGATCTCCACGCCGTCCGCGTCCGTGCCGACCACGCGCGGCAGCGACATCAGCCTGAGCGCGTCCTGGAGCGTGACCGTGTCGAGCGACATCGACTTGAAGAGGGAGGCGGTCCGCGGCTTCACCGTGTTCTTTGAGGTCTTGCCGGTCTTGGGGGTGCCGTCCGGCAGCACCTCCGTCACATACGGGCCGTACCGTCCGGCCTTCGCGACGATCGGGTGGCCCGACTCCGGGTCCACGCCGAGATCGAAGTCGCCGCTCGGCTTGGCGAGCAGCTCCTCCGCGTACGCGGTCGTCAGCTCGTCGGGGGCGAGGTCCTCCGGCACGTCGGCGCGCTGGTGGTTCTCGGAGTCCTTCTCGCCGCGCTCCACGTACGGGCCGTAGCGGCCGACGCGCAGCATGATCCCGTCGCCCACGGGGAACGACGAGATCTCCCGCGCGTCGATCGCGCCGAGGTCCGTGACCAGTTCCTTGAGGCCGCCGAGGTGGTCGCCGTCGCCGTTGCCCGCGACGGACGCGGTGCCCGCGTCGTCGCCGCCCTCGCCGAAGTAGAACCGCTTGAGCCACGGCACCGAGTGGGCCTCGCCGCGCGCGATGCGGTCGAGGTCGTCCTCCATGCGGGCGGTGAAGTCGTAGTCGACGAGCCGGCCGAAGTGCTTCTCCAGCAGGTTGACCACGGCGAAGGAGAGGAAGGACGGCACGAGGGCCGTGCCCTTCTTGAAGACGTAGCCGCGGTCCAGGATCGTGCCGATGATCGAGGCGTACGTCGAAGGGCGGCCGATCTCGCGCTCCTCCAGCTCCTTGACCAGCGACGCCTCGGTGTAGCGTGCGGGCGGCTTGGTGGAGTGGCCGTCGGCGGTGATCTCCTCGGCGCTCAGCGGGTCGCCCTCGGCGACCTGCGGGAGGCGCCGCTCGCGGTCGTCGAGCTCCGCGTTCGGGTCGTCGGCGCCCTCGACGTACGCCTTCATGAAGCCGTGGAACGTGATGGTCTTGCCGGAAGCGGTGAACTCGGCGTCCCTGCCGTCGGCGGCGCGGCCGCCGATCCTGACGGTGACGCTGTTGCCGACGGCGTCCTTCATCTGAGAGGCGACGGTCCGCTTCCAGATCAGCTCGTACAGCCGGAACTGGTCGCCGCTCAGGCCGGTCTCGGCGGGGGTGCGGAAGCGGTCGCCCGAGGGCCTGATCGCCTCGTGCGCCTCCTGCGCGTTCTTGACCTTGCCGGCGTACGTGCGCGGCCTCTCGGGCAGGTAGTCGCCGCCGTACAACTGCGTGACCTGGGCGCGCGCCGCCGAGACCGCGGTGTCGGAGAGCGTCGTGGAGTCCGTACGCATATAGGTGATGAAGCCGTTCTCGTACAGCTTCTGGGCGATCTGCATGGTCGACTTCGCGCCGAAGCCGAGCTTCCGCGAGGCCTCCTGCTGGAGCGTCGTCGTACGGAACGGCGCCGAGGGCGAGCGGCGGTACGGCTTCGACTCGACGGAGCGCACGGCGAACGAGGTGGATGCGAGCGCGGCGGCGAGCGCCCGCGCGTTGGCCTCGTCGAGGTGGAGCACCTGGTCCGACTTGAGCCGGCCGTCCGCGCCGAAGTCGCGGCCCTGCGCCACCCGGCGCCCGTCGACCGAGACCAGGCGTGCGACCAGCGACGACGGGTCGGAGGCGTCGCCCGCGCGGCCCGTGCCGAAGGTGCCGGTGAGGTCCCAGTACGCGGCGGAGCGGAAGGCGATGCGCTCGCGCTCGCGCTCGACGACGAGCCGGGTCGCCACGGACTGGACGCGGCCGGCGGACAGGCCGCGCATGACCTTCTTCCACAGGACGGGCGAGACCTCGTAGCCGTAGAGCCGGTCGAGGATGCGGCGGGTCTCCTGCGCGTCGACCATCTGCGTGTTGAGCTCGCGCGGATTGGCGACGGCCGCCCTGATCGCGTCCTTGGTGATCTCGTGGAAGACCATCCGGTGGACGGGGACCTTGGGCTTGAGCACCTCCTGGAGGTGCCACGCGATGGCCTCGCCCTCGCGGTCCTCATCGGTGGCGAGGAAGAGTTCGTCCGACTCGGCGAGCAGTTCCTTGAGCTTCCTGACCTGGGAGCGCTTGTCGGAGTTGACCACGTAGATCGGCTGGAAGTCGTGCTCGACGTCGACGCCGAGCCTGCGCACCTCGCCGGTGTACTTCTCGGGGACCTCGGCGGCCCCGTTCGGCAGGTCGCGGATGTGCCCGACGCTCGCCTCGACGACGTACCCGGGACCCAGGTACCCCTTGATCGTCTTGGCCTTGGCGGGCGACTCGACGATGACGAGTCGGCGGCCGCCGTTCGCGGTCTCGCTGGTCGGGGACAACTTCGTTCTTCTCTCTCCGGTCGACGCTCGATGAGCCCTGCGGGTCCGTGCGACTGACGGGCCCTGCGGGTCCGTACGACTGCTGCACCTCTTACGACAGTACGGCGCCGGCCCACGGAGCCCGTGGCGCGGCCCCGCTGTGACGCTCCCCCGCTGCGGAGTGTGACGGTACAACCCGCCCCTGTGTCAAACGGCGAAATCCCGCAACGGCCCCTCGAACGGTAACCCGACTCCCGGCATTCCCGCCGCCGGACCCCGCGCGCCGCCGCGCCGCCGTGCACCGGGCGCGCCGCGCCTCCCGCGTTCCGCCCCGGCGCCACGCGGGCCCCCGCGGCCCGGGCGTGACGCTCCGGCGTCCGCCGTGTCGCCGCAGGTCCGCGGGGGTGCCCCGGCCCCCGTGCGGCCGGGGCCCCGCGCCCGGTCCCGGCCCTCGCGGGGGATTCCGCTCGCCGCGGTGTCCTGGCGGGGCCCGGCAGCGGCCGGTGAGCGCTTCGCCAACCCAAAAGATCGACTAACCGGTCCCCTTAACGTTCCAGCACCGGGCAGGCGTCAGTCCGTATACATCGCCTTACGGC